>NZ_NAAD01000015.1 GCF_002093115.1 Geothermobacter hydrogeniphilus
CCTGTCCCTGTCATTAACGACACAAAGCCCTTGCAAAAAGGGGGGAGACCATATATGAACTATACGTGCTGAAGCGAAAATTTACGTTTTGTTGCTGATGCTTTTTGCTTAGCCAACATTGTTGGCCTCCTCCGCAGATTCTGCGGAGGCGGCTTTTATTTTTTGCAGATGATCCGGCCGTGCTCGGGACAGAGTTGTCTTAACCGACGGCGGAAGCTGCTCAGGGTTGGCGGTGCGGGGCGCCGGAAGAGATGGCTCGGACAGCGGCAGTCGCTGGCGCCGAAGCCGGGGGGACGGGAACGCAGCCGCGGACCCGGGCCAGGGCGGCGGCCCAGAGGCATTCGTCGGCGTGGTTGTCGGTGCTGTACCAGACCTGGTGGATTTCGGCGCCCTGGCGCAGGTAGTCGAGGTGCCAGTGCGGCCTGCGCACCGGGTGCAGGTGGTGGCTGAGTCGGGCTGCCAGTCCGCCGGGGCCATGGACGCTGCCGAGGTAGAGATAGCAGCCGGGAACCAGTTCCAGTTCCCCGAGGTGACCGATCGCCAGGGTGCGGGGCTGCGGGCAGAACAGCTGCAGCAGGTAGGTGCCGGGCGCGGCGGGAAATCGCGCTACGGGGTGTTCGACATTATCATTGCACATCTCCATCCCCCCTGAAGCTGAGTCGGAAAATCAGCGCCGCCGCGCCTGCGGCCAGGGCGAGCAGCAGCATGACGCCGCGGTAGCGGGCCATGAGCGGATCGCCGAGCCAGGCCGGCGGCCGGTCCAGGGTTTCGAGCATGCCCCCAACCAGGGCGGTGCCGAAGGCTCCGGAGAGGAAATAGATCAGATTGTAGAAGCCCATGCCGATGCCGCTCTGCTCAATCGGCAGCTGCAGGGAAACGATTTTTCCCAGCGCCGGCTGCAGCAGGGCGAAGCCGCTGTAGCAGAGGATCAGCAGCAGAAGAATCAGCAGCGTACCGATGCCTCCCAGGGCCGCCAGCAGCAGGTAACCGCAGCTGAGGATCATCAACCCGCACAGGGCGACCGGCGGCGCGCCCCAGCGGTCGGTGAGCCGTCCGCCGAGCAGTCCGGCCAGTGAACCGCAGAGGGCTCCAGGAAAAATGATCAGACCGATATCGGTGGTGGAGACGTCATGCACCTGGCGCAGCAGCAGAGGGATGGTGAACAGCAGCCCGAAGACGGTGCCCATGCCCAGGAAGGTGACCAGCAGTCCGCGGCGATAGAGGCGGTCGCGCAGGAGATTGCGGGGGATGAAAGGCCAGGGCGAACGTCTTATCTGCCGCGCCAGGAGCAGGCCGAGCGGCAGGACCGGGGCCAGAAACCACGGTTGCCGGGTGGTCAGGGCGATCAGCAGGACAGCCACCAGCAGGGTCAGCCAGCAGGCCCCGGCAAGGTCGTAGCGCAGCGGCCGGCGTGGTTCGCGGGGCAGGACCAGGCCGAGCAGCGGGATCGCCGGCAGGGTGGCGAAGGAGAGGATGAATTCGCTTCGCGCTTCGGGGTCAGGTCTTGAAATATCAGTTTTTCATGCTATCCTCCCCCCATGTCCAGACCACTGCGCATTGAATTTCCCGGTGCCGTCTACCACGTCACATCCCGCGGCAACGCCAAGGCGGATATCTTTCGCGAAGACGACGATCGGCAGCTGTTTCTCAAGGTTCTGACCCAGGTGGTGAAACGTTTCAACTGGCTCTGCCACGCTTACTGCCTGATGGACAACCATTACCACCTGCTGATCGAAACGCCGGAAGGGAATCTCTCCGCCGGGATGCGGCAACTCAACGGTGTCTATACCCAGACCTTCAACAGGAAGCATGGTCGTGTCGGCCATGTCTTCCAGGGGCGCTTCAAGTCCATCCTGATCGAGAAGCAAAGTCATCTGCTCGAACTGTGTCGCTATGTTGTCCTCAACCCGGTCCGGGCGGGCGCTTCCGAGCACCCGTCGCATCATCCCTGGAACAGCTACCTGGCGACGCTTGGCAAGCAGTCTTGTCCGTCCTTCTTAACCACCGACTGGGTGCTTGGAAACTTTTTCCGGAGTCGGGGCAAGGCGCGGATCGCCTACCGAAAATTCATCGAAGATGGATTGGCGACGCCGTTTCGCTCACCCTGGACCCAGCTGCGTGGGCAGATTGTGCTGGGAGGGGACGCTTTTCTGCAAAGAATTCGCGATCTGCTGGAAGATCAGGATCTCGTCGCTGAAATCCCGCGACATCAGCGACACATCGGCCGTCCGGCACTGGAGGCTCTGCTGCCTCGGAACAAATCCCTTTCAAAACAGGAACGCAATCGCCTGATCCGCGAGGCCCACCTTGCGCATGGTTATCGACTGGCCGAGATTGCCCGGGCCAGCGGGTTGCATTACACCACCATCAGCAAGATCGTTAATGTCGAAAACTGATAGTCCAAGACCTAACCCTGGCAGGATATGTATCGGGCTGGCAGGACTGTCAAGGATGTAATTATAGGGGGTGCGGACGATCATGCTTTTTGCTGAAAAGGCTGCTGTGGAGGAATGGTAAGCGAAGGACAAGTTTAGTTGGTAGATCCACTTAACCTAAGGGATCAGGCTGAAAGCGCCGGTAAAAGTCGGTATGGATCAGTCGATGAAAGTCCGCCATATGGTAAAGACTAGCGACCAGCCGTGCCCCTGAGTCATGAAAAGACCGAGTTCACCATGGACTGCTGATCGGTGGGATTGTAAAAAAGCTCAAGATATATTGAAAATTGTGGAATAATTGCGGTACAAGAGATGCCAATCAGACAATGTACGAAATCGTTTAATACGGGCTGCATCGCGAAGCCATTTTTATGAAAAAATTATCTTTTAGTTTTTCTACAGGCCTATTAGGTCGAAAGGAATAAAAATGAAGAGAATTTGTATCTCCCTCATCGCTGTTCTCGTCCTGCTTGTTGGTTGCGCGCCAAAGCAGCAAGGACTGGCCAAAAAATACGACAAAGATGAATATAGGGCCATGACTCTATGTGTAGGAGCTACTGATGTTGCTTTGTTTGCTGCAACTCAAAAATTAAATGGAATACCGATCAATAGTGTAAAACAAAATTATTTAAACTCAAAATTGGCGCTTGCATCAATAGATAAAGTATATAAAAGTGATTTTTCATCTCCATGGGAGTTCGCAATAACATTTTTCGAACTGTGTGCTGAAGAAGTAGGGAATGTTCCTTTGGAAAGAATAGATTATGCCGATTTTTGCTTGCAAAATCAGATGATTGCCGGGGTCGCACATCAGTTCAAAACGAATGGAGACAATAAAGAAACAGCATATCGTTTTTTCTCAAATTATAAATCAAAAACAGTTAAAGAGGTGATTGATATTGTTTACAATGAAAATAAAACTTCATCACAAGCTAAGTTAGACGCATGGGGATCGTGTATAGGGTATGCAGTTTATCAATAAGAACGTATGCAGAAATAGTTATCACCTGATATATCCGCCACTGGCGTGATGACGGGTTACGCAGCTTCTTTGGTTGTTTTTTTGTTATTTCTTTGCTTCTTTATAGGCTGCATCTTTGTCCCGTCTGCCCACAGCGATAACTAAAATATACACTCTTCGTCAACAACTTCGTATACCAAACGGTAACCACTGACTCTCAGTTTGATTTTGTAGTGATTATTAAAACCTGAAAGCTGGCTGCTCGCTACGTGCGGAGTTTCCTGGCGATAGCCCCTTCCTCTCAGCACGATTTGTTGAAAATAATAGCCTTTTAGCAGCCGCCTGGGCGGCTTTTATTTTTTGCAGATGATCCGACCGTGCTCGGGACAGAGTTGCCTTAACCGGCGGCGGAAGCTGCTCAGGGTTGGCGGTGCGGTGCGCCGGAAGAGATGGCTCGGACAGCGGCAGTCGCTGGCGCCGAAGCCGAAGATGGGAATGCAGCCGCGGATCCGGGCCAGGGCGGCGGCCCAGAGGCATTCATCGGCGTGGTTGTCGGTACTGTACCAGACCTGGTGGATTTCGGCGCCCTGGCGCAGGTAGTCGAGGTGCCAGTGCGGCCTGCGCACCGGGTGCAGGCGGTGGCTGAGTCGGGCTGCCAGTCCGCCGGGGCCATGGGCGCTGCCGAGGTAGAGATAGCAGCCGGGAACCAGTTCCAGTTCCCCGAGGTGACCGATCGCCAGGGTGCGGGGCTGCGGGCAGAACAGCTGCAGCAGGTAGGTGCCGGGTGTGGCGGGAAATCGCGCTACGGGGTGTTCGACATTATCATTGCGCATCTCCATCCCCCCTGAAGCTGAGTCGGAAAATCAGCGCCGCCGCGCCTGCGGCCAGGGCGAGCAGCAGCATGACGCCGCGGTAGCGGGCCATGAGCGGATCGCCGAGCCAGGCCGGCGGCCGGTCCAGGGTTTCGAGCATGCCCCCAACCAGGGCGGTGCCGAAGGCTCCGGAGAGGAAATAGATCAGATTGTAGAAGCCCATGCCGATGCCGCTCTGCTCAATCGGCAGCTGCAGGGAGACGATTTTCCCCAACGCCGGCTGCAGCAGGGCGAAGCCGCTGTAGCAGAGGATCAGCAGCAGAAGAATCAGCAGCGTACCGATGCCTCCCAGGGCCGCCAGCAGCAGGTAACCGCAGCTGAGGATCATCAACCCGCACAGGGCGACCGGCGGCGCGCCCCAGCGGTCGGTGAGCCGTCCGCCGAGCAGTCCGGCCAGTGAACCGCAGAGGGCCCCGGGAAAAATGATCAGACCGATATCGGTGGTGGAGACGTCATGCACCTGGCGCAGCAGCAGAGGGATGGTGAACAGCAGCCCGAAGACGGTGCCCATGCCCAGGAAGGTGACCAGCAGTCCGCGGCGATAGAGGCGGTCGCGCAGGAGATTGCGGGGGATGAAAGGCCAGGGCGAACGTCTTATCTGCCGCGCCAGGAGCAGGCCGAGCGGCAGGACCGGGGCCAGAAACCACGGTTGCCGGGTGGTCAGGGCGATCAGCAGGACAGCCACCAGCAGGGTCAGCCAGCAGGCCCCGGCAAGGTCGTAGCGCAGCGGTCGACGTGGTTCGCGGGGCAGGACCAGGCCGAGCAGCGGGATCGCCGGCAGGGTGGCGAAGGAGAGGATGAACAGCCAGCGCCAGTGAATGGCTCCGGCCAGCAGCCCGCCGATCAGGGGTCCGAGTCCCATCGCCAGGGCAACCGTGGCGCTGACCGCGCCCAGCACCCGGCCGCGCAGCTCGACCGGGGCGAAGCGGGTGGCGATGATCATCACCAGCGCCGGGATGGCGGCACCGCCGCCGGCCTGGACCAGGCGCCCGGCGACCAGCAGCGGATAGCTGCCGGCCAGCAGGCTGAGCAGGGCGCCGGTATTGAACAGCAGCAGGCCGATGGTCAGCAGGCGGCGCACCGAATAGGCGTCGGCGAGTTTGCCGTAGCTGATCGAACCGATGGCGAAGATGACGATGTAGCCGGTGATCACCCAGCTGACATTTGCAGCGGAAAGATCGAAGTCGCGGGCGATGTCGGGCACCGCGATATTGAACATGGTGCCGTTGAGGACCGAGCAGAAGACGCACCAGCAGAGCAGGGGGACCAGGCGCTTCAGGCGGGAGGTTGTCGAGGCGGATGAAGGCATCAGGATCGGGAGTGTCCCCTGCTTTTGGTGTTGACTCAAACGTTCGTTTGAATTATACCTGCAAATTGCGCCGATGACGCATTCCCGCGACTGGCGGATTAGATCCGCCGGGCGGCCAGGTCATTGTTCCCGAGGAGTGTCCATGAGTCAACCCGATACCAAGGTGAAAATTCTCGATGCGGCGGAAAAACTTTTTGCCGCGGATGGCTTTCACGCGACCTCGCTGCGTGCCATCACCAGTAACGCCGGGGTCAATCTGGCGGCGGTCAACTACCATTTCGGTTCCAAGGAGGAACTGCTGGAAGCGGTCATTGAGCGCCGCCTGACGCCGCTAAACCGTCGCCGGGCAGAGATGCTCGATGCGGAATTGGCCGCGGCGGCGGCAGAGGGTCGGCGTCCTGATCCGCGCCAGGTGCTGCGCGCCCTGGTTGAACCGACCATCGAACTGCGCGAGCAGGGGGAAGGCCCCGAACATTTCATCACCCTGGTCGGCCGCATCCTTGCCGATCCGCGGGGGGTCGGTCGCGATATCTTCCTGCGCCGCATGGAACCGTTCATCCTGCGTCTCTTCGAAACCATGCATCAGGCCCTGCCGCACCTGTCCATGTCCACTCTTTCCTGGCGGATGCATTTCGCTGTCGGTTCGCTGAGTCACGTGATGCGCTGTCATGATCGCTGCCAGGACCTCCCCCCCGGTCTCCTCCCGGGAATGAAGACAGTCCGGCTGGCTGACCTCCTGCTTGACTATACCCTGGCCGGGATGGAGGCGCCGGAATGAGAATTTTCCTGCCGTTGTTTGCAGGTGTTCTGCTGTTGTCCGGCTGCAGCCTGTATCAGCCGACCGCCGTTTCACCTCCCCCCGATCTTCCCCGGACGTACCTGGCGGCAACGCCGGAGACTGAGGCCGGACGTCCGCCGGATCGCTGGTGGCTGGCGTTCGGTGATGAAGATCTGAACCGGCTCATGACCCGGCTGTTTGAGCAGAATCTCCAGCTGGAGGAGGGATTTGCCCGCGTAGAGCAGGCCCGGGCGGCCTTGACGGTTGCCGGCAGCACGCTCTGGCCGAGCCTGGGACTGGGCGGCCAGGGGAGCCATGAGCTGGTTCCCGGTTTTATCCAGGACGCGCGCGTCTTCAATTACCGGTTTTCGGTCCAGAGCGGCTACGAGCTTGATTTGTGGGGTAAGTTGAGGAGCCGCAAGCAGGCTGCGGCCGAGTTGCTGCAGTCCGGCGAAAATCAGTTGCGAAGTCTTTATATAAGTCTCAGCGCGCAACTGGCCGATCTGTATTTTCTGGCCGTTGAACAGCGGGCCCAGCTGGCCCTGACAGACCAGACCATTGTTTCCTACCGGGAAACGCTGCAGCGCGTCGAAGACCGTTATCAACGCGGTCTGGTGCCGGCGGTTGATGTCTACCAGGCACGACAGACACTGGCGGCAGCCGAGTCCAGCCGCCCCCGGTTTGCCAAGGCGCTGGCGACGGCCGAGCACGGCATCGCGACCCTGCTGGGGTCTTATCCCGCGGGTGGTGCGGCCGGTACCCTGGATCAACTTCCCTCCTTTGCGGATCAATTTCCGACCGGTCTGCCGGCCAGTCTTCTTCAACGTCGTCCCGATGTCGCGGCACGTTTCCATCAATTACGTTCGGCTGATGATGAGGTTGCCGCCGCCATCGCCGATCGCCTGCCGACTTTAAACCTGGCGGCGAATTACGGTTATCTGCAGACCGATTTCGGTATCGGTGCGATTACCGGGAATTTCTGGCAGTTGATTGCTCAGCCGGCCGTGACGCTCCTTGACGGCGGCCGCCGTCGGGCCGAGGTCGAGCGTAATCGCGCCGTGGTGCGGGAACGGTTGGCGGGCTATCGGCAGGCGGTGCTGGATGCCTACCGCGAGGTTGAGGATTCCCTGGTGGCCAATCAGACCGACGAACAACGGCTTGCAACTCTGCAGCGCACTGTTGATGCCACCTCGGCAAGCTTGCGACTCGCCCTGCAGAACTACCTGTACGGATTGACCGATTACCTGCCGGTACTGACGGCCCAGCGGAATGATTTTCAGGCCCGCAGTGAATTGCTTGCCGCCCGGCGGCAGTTGATCAGTGATCGCATCAGCCTTGCGAGGGCTCTTGGAGGGACGTGGATGGAGAAAGAAATCAGTCAGAGATTTGCCGGTCACAAGGAGTCTGCGAGTCATGAGTAACAAGGGCCTGATGATGAAAATCGGATTGCCTCTGCTGATCCTGGCGATCGGCATCGGCGGGATGACGGTGATGGTCAAGAAACGCAAGGTTCCGGTGAAAAAGGTCACCCCGTTTCGTGGTGTACTGGTTGAAACGGCCCGCGTCACGCGCGGCGATTACCGTTTGCGGATCGAGGCGACCGGCACGGTGCAGGCACGGCGACAGACCGATATCGTCCCCCAGGTCAGCGGCAAGGTGGTCAGTGTCGCTCCGAACCTGGTGACGGGGGGCTTTTTCCGGCAGGGTGAAGAGTTGTTCGCCATCGAGGCGATCGACTTCGAACTGGCGGTCGAACGGGCTCGGGCCAACCTGAGCCGCAGCGAACTGGATCTGCAGACGGTCAAGGCCCGGGCCGATATCGGTCGCGAGGAATGGCAGCGGCTGCATCCCGACGAGGAACCGAATCCGCTGGTGGTTTACGCACCGCAGTTGAAAAGTGCCGAGGCTGCCCTGCTTGCCGCCCGCGCCGCCCTGCGTCAGGCGGAACTCGATCTGCAGCGTACCCGGGTGACGGCGCCGTACAATTGTCTGGTTCGCAGTGAGAATGTCGACCTGGGGCAATATGTCCGTTCCGGCACCAGGGTTGCGACCCTGGTCGGCACCGATGAGGCGGAGATCATTGTGCCGCTGCCGCTCGGGGACCTGCACTGGCTGCAGGTGCCGCGATCGCCCGGTGAGCAGGGCTCGCCGGCGATCGTGTCCCTGCGCAGTGACGGACAGAGCTGGCAGTGGTCGGGGCATATCGTCCGTTCCCTCGGGGAGGTTGACCCGCGCGGTCGCATGGCGCGTCTGGCGGTCAGTGTCGCCGATCCCTATGGTCGCAATCCACAGGTTGATAATCAGCCCGAGCTGGCGCTCGGCAGTTTCGTCAGCGTGCAGCTGCAGGGGGCAACTCTGTCCGGCGTGGTCGAAGTGCCGCGCCGGGCGATGCACGAGGGCGACAGGGTCTGGATCATGGAAGACCGCAAGTTGCGCATCGTGCCGGTCAAGGTGGCGCGACGGGAAAAAAATACGGTGCTGATCAGCTCGGGGCTGCAGGGCGGTGAGCAGGTGGTCCTGACACCGATTTCGGGTGCCGCCGACGGACTGTTGCTGCGCACGGCGGAGAACTGACATGAATGCTGCGATCCGCTGGATGGCCCGTAACCACGTGGCCGCCAATCTGCTGATGATGGTCTTCGTCGTCGGCGGCATCATCCTCGGCTTCACCGTCAAACAGGAAGTCTTTCCCGAAGTCTCCCTTGATATGGTCCAGGTTACGGTCGCCTATCCCGGTGCCGGTCCGGAAGAGGTCGAGGAAGGGGTGATTCTCAAGATCGAGGAGAACCTGACCGGGGTTGACGGCATCAAGCAGGTCAAGGCCCGGGCCGCCGAAGGGTTCGGCACGGTGACCGCGGAGATCTACCCGGATGCCGACGCCAACCAGGTGCTGGCCGACATCAAGAGCGAGGTCGACCGGATCACCACCTTCCCGGCGGATGCCGAAGAGCCGGTGATCAGCAAGCTGCTCAATCGCCACGAGGTGATTTCGGTGGTGGTCTACGGCGACCTCTCCGAGCGCAGTCTGCGGGAGCAGGCCGAACGGGTGCGGGATGATCTGCTGGAATTCCCGCAAATCACCCAGGTTGATCTCAGCGGGGTGCGGCCCTACCAGATTTCGGTGGAGGTTCCGGAACGGAACCTGCGCCGCTACGGCCTGACGCTTGACCAGATTGCCGCCCGTATTCGTTCCGCCTCACTTGACCTGCCGGGGGGGACAGTGAAGACCGCCGGCGGGGATATCCTGATCCGCACCAAGGAGCGGCGCTACTACGGGCCGGGGTATCGCGACATCGTTATTCTCAACCAGCCGGATGGAACCGAGGTGCGGCTCGGTGATATCGCCACGGTCAGGGATGGTTTTGCCGAAACCGATCTCTCGGCCCGCTTCGACGGCAAGCCGGCGGCGATGGTCAAGGTCAGTCGGGTCGGCAACCAGAAGCCGACCGAGATCTCAAAGATCGTCCTTGACTATATCAAGCAGCGGCGCCTGGAACTGCCCGATTCGGTCCATATCGCCGAATGGAACGATACCTCGGAAATGTTCCAGAGCCGTCGCGATCTGCTGCAGCGCAACGCGAAGATAGGCCTGGTGCTGGTGTTCATCATCCTCGGTCTGTTTCTTGAGCTGCGGCTCGCCCTGTGGGTGATGCTGGGGATCCCGATCTCATTCTGCGGGGCGCTCTTTTTCATGCCGGCGGTCGATGTTTCGATCAACATGATTACCATGTTCGCGTTCATCATGGCCCTGGGGATTGTGGTCGATGACGCCATCGTCGTCGGCGAAAATGTCTATGACCAACGGCAACTGGGCAAACCCTACCCCCAGGCGGCGGAGGAGGGGACGATTCAGGTCGGCCGGGCGGTGATTTTTTCGGTGCTGACCACGGTGGCCGCTTTTTCCCCCCTGCTCTTCACCGGTGGCATGATCGGCAAGTTCATCGGCGTCATTCCGAAGATCGTCATCATTATTCTGCTGGTCTCGCTGGTGGAAAGCCTGTTCGTGCTGCCGGCCCATCTTTCACTGGGGAAACGGCGGCCCCTCGATACGGGCCTGCTCGGCCGCATTGACCGGGTACGTCGCTGGTTCGGTGGACAGCTCGATCGTTTCATTGCCGGTCCCTATCGGCGCACCCTCGATTTCTGCCTGCGCTATCGTTATGCCACGCTGGCCTTCGGCCTGGCGCTGCTGCTGCTGGCGGTCGGTACGGTGCGCGGCGGGCTGTTGAAATTCCATTTCATGCCCGAAGTCGACGGCGACCTGGTGACGGTCGACCTGGAGCTGCCGCCGGGAACGCCGATTGACGCAACTGACCGCGTGGTGCAGCGCATCATGGCCGCCGGGCAGCAGACCGTGGCCGAATTCAATGCCGAGCGCACGGATGGCCGCAGCGTGCTGCGTCACATTTACGCGGTGGTCGGCGGCAGGATTTCCGGGACCCAGGGGCCGGGCGGCGATGACACCACCACCGCCAGCAATATCGCCAATATCGCCATGCTGCTGACCCAGAGCGAGAAGCGCGGCGTGGCGGCGGCTGATATCGGTGACCGCTGGCGGGAATTGACCGGCGAGGTGCCGGGGGCGGAAACCTTGAGCTTTTCCTCCAACCTGGTGCGCCTCGGGGCGAATATCGATATCCAGATCGCCCACGAGGATTTTGCCGTCCTCGATCAGGTGGCCGAAAAGATCAAGTCCGCCCTCGCCGACTATCCGGGCGTGGGAGATATTGCCGACAATTACGCTCTCGGCAAGCGGGAACTGAAAGTACGGCTGACGCCCGAGGCGCGGACTCTCGGGGTGACTGAGCAGGACCTCGGCCGCCAGTTGCGCAACGCGTTTTACGGGGTCGAGGCGCTGCGTCTGCAGCGCGGCCGCAACGAGGTCAAGGTGCTGGTGCGCTATCCCGAGTCGGAACGGAAGCATCTGTGGAATCTTGAACAGCTGCGGATTCGGACACCCGGCGGGGGCGAAATCCCGTTGTTGCGGGCCGCCGAGATCATCCCCGGCCGCGGCTACTCGCAGATCAATCGCACCGACCGCAAGCGGGTCATCAACGTCACCGCCCGGGTTGACAGCAAACGGGGCAATGCCGATGAAATCCTGCGGGATCTGAAACGCGGGCTGCTGGCTCAGTTGAGTAACGATTATCCGGGACTCAGTTTCGATATGGAGGGCGAGCAGAAGGAGCAGGCCGAATCTCTCGACAGCATGAAGCGCGGTTTCGCTCTCGCCATGTTCGCCATTTTTGCCCTGTTGGCCATTCCGCTGCGCAGCTACAGTCAGCCGCTGCTGATCATGGCGGCGATCCCGTTCGGCATCGTCGGCGCCCTGTTCGGGCACCTGCTGATGGGCTTCAATCTCTCGATTCTCTCCATGTTCGGTATCGTCGCCCTGTCCGGGGTGGTGGTCAATGATTCGCTGCTGCTGATCGATTATGCCAACACCCTCCGCCGCGGCGGCGAGGATCTGCAGCTGACCCTGCTGCAGGCCGGGCAGCGGCGTTTCCGGCCGATTCTGCTGACCTCGCTGACCACGTTCTGCGGTCTGATGCCGATGATCCTCGAAACCAGCGTACAGGCCCAGTTCCTGATTCCGATGGCGATCAGCCTCGGTTTCGGCATCATGTTCGCCACCTTTATCACCCTGCTGCTGATCCCCAGTTTCTACATGATTCTTGAAGATGTGCGCGGGCTGTTCGGTTTAAGCCGCAGCCATGGTGACCACCGGGTCGGCGGTGAGGGAGAATGTTGAGGAAAGAGGACCCCGGGACTTGCCTCCGGAGGGCGAAATGGATTAAAAAGGCTCTTCAGCTCACCAGCGGAGGCACCCGTGGCACTTGAAGAAGACAACCTGTTCAGAAAAATCCGCCGCCGGGTCGGTCGGGCGGTCGGCGATTTCGGATTGATCGAGGAGGGTGACCGCATCCTGGTCGGTGTTTCCGGCGGCAAGGATTCCTACACCCTGCTGCATATCCTCGATTCCCTGCGGCGGCGTTCACCGGTCAGGTATGAACTGGTGGCCGGCACCGTTGATTCCGGTTTTCCCGGTTTTCGCAAGGAGGTCATCGAGCGCCACCTGGTTGAACATGGGTTCGAGTACCGGATGGAGTCGACCAATGCCTACGAGATCATCGAGAGCAGGCGGCGGCCCGGTTCCTCCTACTGCTCCTTCTGCGCCCGCCTGCGGCGCGGTATCCTCTACTCGCTGGCCGATGAGCTGGGCTGCAACAAGATCGCCCTCGGCCATCACCTCGACGATTTCATCGAAACCCTGCTGCTCAACCAGTTCTATGTCGGCAGTCTCAAGGCGATGAGCCCCAGGCTGCGGGCCGACAACGGTCGCCATACCGTCATTCGCCCGCTGGTTTACGTCGAGGAGGGAGAGATCATCCGTTTCATGCGGCAGCAGAAGCTGCCGGTGATCTGCTGCGCCTGTCCGGTCTGCGGCGAGGTCGATCAGAAACGGCAGCGGATGAAGGGATTGATTCGCGAGCTGAAGGGTGAAATCCCGCAGATCAAGAAGAGCCTGATCGGCGCTCTCGGCAATCTCCAGCCGCGCCATCTGCTCGACCGCAGGTTCCCGCAGGATTAATTCCGATCCGTATTTGGCAATGGCGGGGAGTCCGTTATACTAGGCGCATGACCAATGGGGAAAAAAACGGCACAGCGGAGAGTTGCAACTGTTCTTTCGATCTCGACCTGGACCTGGCCAGCGGTGTCCAGCAGTTGCTGTTCCCGAAAAGTTCACCGGTCTGCAACTGGAGCTGCATCGGGATCAAGAACCGCATGGCCCAGGGGGTCGGCGGTGATTATTTCGATTTCATCACCCTCGGTGACGGTTGTCAGCTGATCTTTCTGGGCGATGTCACCGGACACGGTCTGCAGGCCTCGCTGGTCATGGGGTTGCTGTATGGTTTTATTCATCGCAGCGCCGCCCAGGATTGCGATCCGTTGCGGGTTCTGCGTGAGATCAACACCTTCCTGCGGTTGTTTGCCAAACGTTCCGAAAAATATGACTATTTCTTTTCCAGTACCCTCTTCTGCGGCGTGATCAACCCCGACAGCCTCTGCATGGAGTATGTCAATGCCGGGCATGTCGCACCGGTGGTGCGGCGTGGCGATGAGCTTTTCCGTCTGGAGCCGAGCGGTCAGCCGCTCGGTTATTTCGACCAGCCCGAGCTCGATCTGGAGCTGTTCCGTCTGCGTCGCGGCGACCGGCTGCTGCTCTTTACCGACGGCATTACCGAGGCCGAAGGCCGCAACGGAGAGCAGTTCGGGCGGAGACGGTTGGAACGGCTGGTGCGGGATCATCATGAAGACCACCTCGACTTTCTGGACGAGGTTTTCGCTTCGTTGCAACGTTTCGGGGTCAGTGACCCGCTGGCCGATGACTGCACGGCGATCGTCATCGATATGCATGGGGCATTCGGGAGGCATAATGCTGGTTGAACGACCGATTCCGCGCGGAATGGAGCGCAAAGTCTGTGTTTGCACCAGCGATCCGACGCTGCGGCAGATGCTGGCCGGGCTGCTGGTCGGCTGGCGCTTTTCATTGCAGCAGGAAATGGCTGCGGGCGTCCTGCTGCTGGCCGAAGAGGGATGCTGCGAGGCGCCGCCTGACCAGCCGGTGTTGTGGCTCGGCCATTCCCGCTACAGCAGTCGCGACAAGCTGCCGCTGCCGCTGCCGATTGAGGAACTCTATACCCGTCTTGAACATCGATTTCACCGTCCGCCGCGGCGCCACATGCGGCTCGATATCGATCTGTCGGCCCGGGTCTGCTGCCGGGGTGGGGACTATGCCTCCAGCCTGACCAGCCTTTCGGACCGCGGCGGCCGGTTGCGGTTGCCCATGGAACTGGCCCGGGAGGAGGAACTGGAACTGGAATTCTCCCTGGCCGGTCAGCCGATGAGCCTGGCGGCTTCCGTGATTTACAGTTTTCAACGACCGGGAGCGGCGACGGAAGGCTATGACACCGGGGTGCTGTTTGCCCGACAGGTTCAGGAGGAGTGCGAGCAGCTGCGCGAATTCATTCTCGGGCGTTACCTGGCCCAGCTCAGGGAAAGGCTTGCCCCGGAGGTTTTCAGCGCCGGGCTGGCTTACTTCACCCTGCCGCCCGCTCTGCAGCAGTTTTACGGCGGCAGCCAGATGGACAATTGAACCCGTTTCGACCCTGATCCGCCCCTTCCGTCACCGACGGGATCTTCGCTCAGCGTTTTTTCAGGCGACCGAAAAGACCGCCTTTCTTTTCTTTATCCTCTTTTTCCCGCCGCAGATTGAAAAGTCGCAATTCCCGCAGTGCCTCGGTACAGTCGGGATTGCACTGGATAGCCAGTTCGAACTGTTTTTCCGCCTCTCGTTCGCGTCCCTGATCCTTGAAGATCTGCCCGAGATAGAGGTGGGTCAGATCATGTTCGCCGTTGAGGACCGCCGAACGTTGCAGCAGTTCAACCGTCTTGTCCCGGATTCCCGGGATATCGGTTTTTGACCGGTAGAGGGCCCAGGCGTAGAGGGTGATATACTCCGGTTCTTCCGGGCTGTTGTCGACAGAAATCTGCAGTTGCTTGAGGGCCTCGGAGAAATTGCGCGAGCGGATCATGTGCCGCCCTTTCTGGAAAGCGGTTTCCGCCCGCAGGATATCTTCGACCTTGGTCTTGACGCCGCCGCGGGCCTGCTTCAGTGTCTCCCGGTAGTTTTTGCAGCGCACGGGGTCGGACAGGGTTTCATAGGCCTCGCCGATGCGCTGGAACAGTTCGTTGATCTTGCCGCGCAGGTCCTCCGACAGTTTCATCTGCAGGTAACGGTCAGGATGGTATTTCTTCGCCAGGGAGAAATAGGCCTTGCGCAGGGCCGCCTTGTTGGCATCCTCACCCACCGCGAACAGCTTGAAGTAGTCGCGCTGGATCAGGTCGCTGTATTCGGCCAGAAAGGTTTTGCGCATCTCATGCTCTTCGGCACTGATCGCCTCTGCCCCGGGTTCTCCTGAAAAGGACGGGACTTCACGGCTTTCGACCATCTCCGAAAGCAGCAGCGCTGCCAGCAGCTGATCAGTTTCGGTGCGTGCCAGCGGGAAACGGTTGCTGATTTCTTCGAGCGTCAGTTGGCCGTTGCAGAGCGCGAAGACCCTTTCGTCCCGGCGGGTCAGGCCGATTTCCTGGTAGCGGTAATGGGGGCTTTCGGCCTGGGACAGGTAGCGGTGGCGGTGGGGCAGGAGCAGCTTGGCGATGCGGGCGGCACTGTAATGGCGGCTGATGCCCTGGTAAATGAGAGCGGCCGGTGAACAGTCGATGCTGGTGACCCCCTGTTTGAATTTTTTCCCCTGGACAAACTGGTACTTCCCCTCGGGCCAGGAAAAGATTTCCAGCAGTTTTTCGACAATCTGATTCCGCAGCACGTCGCGCAACTGATGCGGGGTGAGCAGCCCCATATCAATCAGCACCGTTCCCTGCAGGCGACCGCTTTTTTTGACCTGCCGCAGGGACTCGGCGCACTGTTCGGCGCTGATCAGGCCGTCATCCACCATCATCTGCCCGAGACATTCCCGAACCAGGTTGGAACGGGCGAAAATCGGGTAGCCGTTGCGGATGTAGATAACCTTTTTCATGCCGGCGCGGGTCAATTGCAGCAAGCCTGTTGTTTTGAGGATGTAGAGGTTGTGCAGCAGTCGGGGGAAGGAGGTCTCGCTCAGGTCCCCGGCGATATGCAGTGGATCTGTGGTTGCCTCGGCCATTCGCTCGCCGAGGATGGCGGCGATCTGTCGATGCAGGACGGGCAGGGTGAAGGGCTTGAACAGGCAGTCGACGATGCCCAGCCCCTGGTGTCGCTGCACCTGCTCGGCCTCGCGGGAAAAGGCTGTCATCAGCATCACCGGCAGGTCGCTCAGGGCGGGCTGGGTACGCAGTTGCCGACAGAAGTCGATCCCCGACATGCCGGGCAGCATAATGTCGACCAGGGCCAGGTCACAGCTGCCGGGGGCCAGTTTCTCGAGAGCCGTTTCGGCCGTGCCGAAAGTTGCAACCCGATAGCCCTTCAGTTTCAGCGATTCGCTGAGAAACTTGCGGATGTTGGCATCATCATCGATGATCCAGATATGTTTTCCCATCCTGCCCCTCCTTTTTGTCCCGGTTCAACCTGCCAGGTAATGTTCAAAGATGGTCCTGATGTTGCCGGTGACGGCCCGGTAATCTTCGAGGAACGTCACCTCGGGTTTTTTCGGTTTCTCAGGATACCCGAGTCTCCTGGCGAGTTTGCGCAGGTAGGCCGGGTCGCCGGAGAGTTCATTGATGGACTGGTCATGGACCAGCCGCAGCCGGTTTTCGAGACGCCGCAGAAATTTGTAGCCGCTGCTCAGCAACTGGTTCTCGGTTTCGGTCAGCAAGCCGAGATCGGCAAGGGACTGCAGCGTCTGCAGAGTATTTTGGCTGCGCAGCTCGGGGTGCCGGGCGCCATGTTTGAGCTGCAGATACTGGGTAAGAAACTCGACGTCGACCATGCCGCCGCGACCGGTCTTGATGTTGAAATGGGCGTCATCCTCGCGGGCGATCTCGGTTTCCATGCGTTGCCGCAGGCGCCTGATTTCTTCCGCGGCGTTCTCCGGCAGCGGCTGCTGATAGAGGATGTTGTCAACCAGGCGGGTGAGTTCAGTGACCAGGTCCTCCGGTCCGGCCATCGCCCGGGCTTTGGTCAGGGCCTGGCGCTCCCAGAGTTGGGCCGATTCCTGGTGATAGCGTTCGAAGGCATCCAGGCTGGTGACCAGTGGCCCCTGGTTGCCCGATGGTCGCAGTCGGGCATCGATCTCGTAGACCTTGCCTTCGCGGGTGACCAGGGTCAGGACGGAAATAATCCGTTGCGCCAGGCGGGAGAAGTATTCCCGATTGCTCTGGACGCGGAAACGTCCCGGGTCGGTTCCTTCCACCGGTCGGGTTTCCCCCTCGCCCCGGTAGACGAAAATCAGGTCGAGGTCGGAATGGTAGTTCAGTTCCCGGCCGCCGAGTTTGCCCATGCCGAGGATGACGAATCCGGCCGGCTCCCCGTCACCGGTGAAGGGCAGACCGAAACGCGGCAGCAGCTCCTGCCGGGCCAGTTCGACGGCGGCTTCAAGGCAGGCTTCGGCCAGTTCGGAAAGCTGGCGGGCGGTCTGGCCCTGCAGGGCTAGACCGTGCATGTCGTTGAGGGCGATGCGCAGCATTTCCTCTTTGCGGAAGCGGCGCAGGGCATCGAGCTGGTCTTCGTAATGATCGACCATCTCCAGCTGGACCCGCAGGTCACGGCGGAAATCATCCAGCTCCTTGATCCGTACCGCGTCGTGGCTGACCAGGGAGTCGAGAACCTGCGGGCTCTGGATGAAGATCCGGGAAAGGAACTGGCTGGTGGCGAAGAGGTTGACCAGCCGGGTGATGACCTCGGGATTCTGGGCCAGCAGCGAAAAGAAGGTTGCCCGCGCGCGCAGGGCGACGACGAAGTTTTCCAGGTTGCCGAGGGCCATATCCGGTTCGGGGGAATCGATCACCGCCTGCAGCAGTTGCGGCGCCAGCTTTTCCAGCTGGCGGCGGGAACGTGGTGCCATCGGGTTGTGCGGCGGGCCGTGACGGAGGATCTGCAGGGATTCGAAGGCTCCGTCGGGATTGCGGAAGCCGTTCTCTTCAAGCAGGTCCTTGACGAAATCGGGATCGGTGTTTTCATCGAGCAGAACGCCGATTTCGGGGCGGATGCCGCTGCCGAGTTCTTCGTCGCTGGTGTAGAAGAGGCTGTGAAACAACTCGGCGACGGCATCCCGGTGCCGCTGCAGTTCAGTCAGGAAGGCCGCTGCGTCGGCGAAGCCGCTGCGCCGCGCCAGGGCGCGCAGCTCCTCGGGCCTGGACGGCAGGCTGTGGGTCTGCCCCTCCTGGACCATCTGGATGCGATGCTCGGTATTGCGCAGGAAGATGTAGGCCTCGCGCAGGGCGACGTGGTCCCGCTCGGGGATCAGCCCCTCGGCCAGCAGCTGGTCGAGGGCGTCGAGTGAGTTGCGGACCCGCAGTCGCGGATTCTTCCCGGCGTGGACGACCTGCAGCGCCTGGATGAAGAATTCGATTTCACGAATTCCGCCGCGCCCGAGCTTGAGATTGGTGTCGGCCTCCTGCCTGCGGGCCAGGCTCTGGTCGATGCGCTGTTTCATCCCCCGCATGTCCTCGACCATCCCGTAATCGAGATAACGGCGGTAAATGAAGGGTTCCAGGGATTTGAGCAGGCGTTCTCCGAGAGAGATTGAACCGGCTACCGGTCGGGCTTTGAGCAGCGCGGTGCGTTCCCAGCTCTGCCCCCAGCTTTCGTAATAGGCTTCGGCGCCCCGCAGTGGTGTCGCCAGTTCGCCGCGGCTGCCCTCGGGGCGCAGGTTGAGGTCGACGCGGAAGACAAAGCCGTCGCCGGTCACCTGGCCGAGGGCGCGGCCGATCTGTTCGCTCAGCTTGCAGAAATACTGGTGCAGGGAGATCTGCCTGCCCCCACCGGGCCGGTCGGGATGGCCGGCGGTTCGGCCCCGTTCGGAGCTGTAGAAGTAGATCAGGTCGATATCCGAGGAGAAGTTCAATTCCCGGCCGCCGAGCTTGCCCATGCCGAGAATGGTGAATTCGGCTTCCAGGGGACAGGTTTCGTCTTCGGTTTCAAGCAGCGGCGCGCCATATTCGTCACGCAGCAACATGTCGCAGATTTCAAAAGCGCGCTGCAGGCAGGCGGCGGCCAGGTCGGAAAGTTCGGCTCCGGTCTGCTGAAAGTCGGCCAGGCCGCAGAGGTCGCGGCCGCCGATGCGCAGCACCTGGTGATACTTGAACTCCCGCAGCCCTTTCTGCAGAGCCGCGAAATCACTCCCCACAGGGATCTTCTGCCGCAGTTGTACCAGCATCTCTTCCCGGTCGCAGGCGGCGGTGAGGCTGCCGCCGACAAACAGGTCATGAAAATATTCGTTTTTCCGGCACAGGATCGAGCTGAGGAAAGCGGATGCTCCGAGGATGGTCAGCAGTTGCCGGCGTTCGTCAGGTTGTCGCAAAACCGGCATCAGCTCTTCTTTGGGGAGCGACCCGCTGAGTCGTTCGAGGTTGTTCAGGGCCTGGTCGGGGTCGGCGGTCGCGGCGGCATCGTTGGCGATGGCGGCCAGCAGGAGCGGGTCGCCGGTCAGCTCGTTGAGCAGCAGCAGGTTGACGGTGGTCTTTTTGCCGTCGGCAAATCCGAGCAGCTCGGAAAGCTCCGCCAGTTCCGGATCGTCCCGATTCCGGCAGGCCGGCTGCAGTCGGTCGCTGAGTTCGCGATCGTCCATTCAGCCCCCGCAGTTGACCAGTTCGGCAAGTCGGACGGGATAGTTTCCGGTGGCGATCCCGTGTTCGGTGATGATGGCGGTGACCAGTCGTGCCGGGGTGACATCGAAAGCGGGGTTGACGACGCCGATGTTGTCCGGTGCCAGCTGGATGTCGCCGATATGGGTGATTTCGCGCCGGTCGCGTTGCTCGATGGGGATCAGGCTGCCGTCGGCGAGGCTCAGGTCGATGGTTGACACCGGCGCGGCGACGTAGAAGGGAATCCGGTGTTCGCGCGCCAGCACCGCCACCGTATAGGTGCCGATCTTGTTGGCGACGTCGCCGTTGGCGGCGATGCGGTCGGCGCCGACGATGACGCAGTCGATCAGTCCCCGGCTCATCAGGTAGCCGGCCATGTTGTCACAGATCAGCGTGGTGTCGATGCCGTCCCGCTGCAGTTCCCAGGCCGTCAGTCGCGCGCCCTGCAGGAAGGGGCGGGTCTCGTCGGCCAGCACCGCGACCTGCTTGCCGGCGGCCACCGCCGCGCGGATTACGCCGAGGGCGGTGCCGTAACCGCCGGTGGCCAGTGCCCCGGCGTTGCAGTGGGTGAGAATCCGCGCCGGGTCGGGGATCAGTTCCTGGCCGTGCCGGCCCATGGCGCGGTTGATGCGCTCATCCTCTTCGAGGATCGCCAGGGCCTCGTATTCCAGCGCGATCTTGATCTGTTCGACCGGACGGTCGGCGTGGTTGCGAGCGAAACCCTGCATCCGCTGCAGCGCCCAGGAGAGGTTGACCGCAGTCGGCCGGCTGGCGGCGAGGTGGTCGCAGACGGCGGCGAATCGATCGAGAAAATCTCCGGTTTCTTCCGCCTCGATGTCTCGCGCGCCGAACCAGGCGCCGAAGGCCGCCGCGCAGCCGATGGCCGGGGCGCCCCGAACCACCATGGTCTGAATGCCCTCGGCCACCTCGCGGTAGTCGCGGTAGTCAAGCCAGATTTCCTCGGTCGGCAGCTTGCGCTGGTCGAGCATCTGCAGGACGCCGCCGGCGTAGCGCAGCGGCTTGATGCCGGTCCCCCCGGCGGTGGCACATCGATTGGAGATGTTGGTCTGCATGGGAGTATTCCTTTATTATCAAAGGCGGCTGAAAGGCAAAGGGATAAAGGCTAAGGGGGAGACAAAAACCTTTAGCCTTTGGCCCTTGGCCGATTTTAATTCCCTCGGCGCCCTTGGTGTCTTGGTGGCCGGATTTTTTTCTGTCAGTCCAGCTTCTTCCGCAGCAGCTCATTCACCAGCTGCGGGTTGGCCCTGCCTTTGCTGGCCTTCATCACCTGGCCGACGATGAAGCCGAGGACCTTGGTCTGGCCGGAACGGTACTGTTCGACCTGCGCTCCGCAGTTCGCCAGCACCTCGTCGACGAGGGCCTCGATGGCGCCGCTGTCGGTGACCTGTTTGAGCCCTTTCTCCTCGATGATGGTGTCGGCGTCCCTGCCGCTCTCCCAGATCAGGTCGAAGACCTGTTTGGCGATATTGCTGGAAATGCTTTTGTCGTCGATCCGTTTCAGCAGGCCGGCGAGCAGCTCCGGGGTGACCGGGATGGCGTCGACCGCCAGGCCGGTCTCGTTCAGTTTGCGCTGGATGTCCCCCTGCACCCAGTTGGCGCAGAGTTTCGGATTGTCATGCCGGGCGAGACAGGCCTCGAAGTATTCGGCCACTTTGCGGTCGGCGGTGAGGACTTCGGCATCATAGGGTTTGAGGCCGAGTTCCTGCTGGTAGCGCGCCAGCTTGGCTTCCGGCAGTTCCGGCAGTTCCTTGCGGACCCGTTCGACCCATTCCGGGTCGACTGTCAGCGGCAGCAGGTCGGGGTCGGGGAAGTAGCGGTAGTCGTGGGCCTCCTCCTTGCCGCGCATCGAGCGGGTGGTGCCCTTGTCGCTGTCGAACAGCCGGGTTTCCTGGATCACCGTGCCGCCGTCCTCGATCAGTTCGATCTGGCGTTCGATCTCGTAGTCGATCGCCTCCCGGATGAAGCGGAAGGAGTTGATGTTTTTCAGCTCGGCGCGGGTGCCGAACTCCTCCCGGCCGCGCGGACGGACCGAGACGTTGGCGTCGCAGCGGAAGGAGCCTTCTTCCAGGTTGCCGTCACAGATGCCGAGGTAGACGACGATCTGGTGCAGTTTCTTCAGGTAGGCGATGGCCTCGTCGGCGCTGCGCATGTCCGGTTCGGAAACGATCTCCAGCAACGGCGTGCAGGCGCGGTTGAGGTCGACCCGGGAGCTGCCTTCCCCTTCGGCGTGCAGCAGTTTGCCGGCATCTTCTTCCATGTGGATGCGGGTGATGCCGATCCGTTGCGGGCCGCGTCCTTCGGTTTCGATGTCAAGCCAGCCATGCTCGCAGATCGGCAGTTCGAACTGGCTGATCTGGTAGCCCTTGGGCAGGTCCGGGTAGAAATAGTTCTTGCGGGCGAAGACTGAACGCGGGGCGATCCGGCAGTTGGTCGCCAGCCCGGCCTTGATGGCGTTCTCGACCACCTGGCGGTTGAGGACCGGCAGGGCGCCGGGCAGCCCGAGACAGACCGGGCAGGTCTGGCTGTTGGGCGTCCGGCCGAATTCGGTGGAACAGCCGCAGAAGATCTTGGTGTCGGTGGTCAGCTGGACGTGAACTTCCAGGCCGATGACCGGTTCGAAGAGTGAGGACATGGTGCTACCTTTCAGGGATAAAGGCTTTTTTTACCACGGAGGCACGGAGAAAATCGATTTGCCGCCAAGGCACCAAGGCACCAAGGCGCCAAGAAAATCTGAAACCCAGTACTCGGGTTTTAGGTCCAACCCTGAATTGCCTTTGCTTTTCTTAGTGCCTTGGCGTCTTGGTGGCTAAAGGATTTTAAGGTTTTTGTGCCTCTATGGTGAATCGATTTCAAATTTCTGCCGTTTTCAGATGCCACTCGGTTGCCTGCTGGTAGGCGTGACCGGCGCGCAGCAGGGTTTCTTCGCCGAAGGGCCGGCCGATCAACTGCAGGCCGATCGGCAGATTCTGCCCGGAGAAACCGCAGGGGACGCTCATGGCGCAGGTTCCGGCGAGGTTGACCGGGATGGTGAAGATATCCGAGAGGTACATCTGCAACGGGTCGTTGACCTTTTCTCCGAGTTTGAAGGCCGGGGTCGGCGAGACCGGCGTCAGCAGCAGGTCGACCTGATCGAAGGCTTTGTTGAAATCGTCGCGGATCAGGGTGCGGACCTTCTGGGCCCTGAGATAGTAGGCGTCGTAGTAGCCGCTTGACAGGGCGTAGGTGCCGAGCATGATGCGCCGTTTGACTTCGTCGCCGAAGCCTTCGGCGCGGCTGCGGCAGTACATGTCGATCAGGCCCGAACCATTGTCGACCCGGCGGCCGTAGCGCACCCCGTCGTAACGGGCCAGGTTGCTGGAAGCTTCGGCGGTGGCCACCAGGTAGTAACAGGCGACGGCGTAGTCGGTGTGCGGCAGGCTGACCTCGACAATTTCCGCGCCGAGGTCGCGGTAGACGGCGACCGCCGTTTCGACCGCCTGCTTGACATCGGCATCGAGCCCGTCAATGAAATATTCTTTCGGCAGGCCGATTTTCAGGCCCCTGACATCTTCGCCGAGGGCGGCGCTGTAGTCGGGGACCGGGGTGTCGACCGAGGTCGAATCGGCCGGATCGAAACCGGCCACCGCCTGCAGCAGCAGGGCGCAATCCCCGACCGTGCGCGCCAGCGGGCCGACCTGGTCAAGGGAAGAGGCATAGGCGATGACGCCGTAGCGCGACACCCGGCCGTAGGTCGGTTTGAGTCCGACCACGCCGCAGTGGCCAGCCGGCTGGCGGATCGAGCCGCCGGTGTCGGTACCGAGGGTCGCCACCGCCTGGCGGGCGGCGACCGCGGCGGCACTGCCGCCGGAGGAGCCGCCCGGTACCCGGTTCGGATCCCAGGGGTTGCGGCAGGGACCGGCGGCCGAATTCTCGTTGGAGGAGCCCATGGCGAACTCGTCCATATTGAGCTTGCCGAGCAGCACCGCACCCTGTTCCTTGAGCCGGGCGATGGCAGTGGCATCGTAGGGCGCGACATAGTTTTCGAGAATGCGCGACCCGGCAGTGGTGCGGATGCCCTCGGTGTTGAAGATATCCTTGACCGCCAGCGGGATGCCGGTCAGCGGTGCGGCATCACCTTTTTTCCGACGGATGTCGGCGGCTTCGGCGGCGGCCAGCGCCGATTCTTCGCAGATAGTGATGAAGCTGTTGAGGCTCCCGCCGGTGGCGTTGATGCGGTCCAGGTAGGCCCGGGTCAGTTCCCGGGAACTGAATTCGCCGCCGGCCAGTTTGCTCTGCAGTTGCTGCAGGTTCAGATCGATAAAGGGCATGGCTTGTCAACCTTGTCGGTTCAGGTTTGGCGAAACGCGGGATTATTCAATGACCTTGGGAACGAGGAAGCAGCTGTCGTCGCCCGCGGGCGCGTTGATCAGCGCCTTTTCGGTCCCGATGGACGGGCGGACCCGGTCCTCGCGGAAGGCATTCTCCATCGGCACCGCGTGGGCGGTCGGCTCGATGCCGTCGACATCGAGTTCGTTCAGCTTGTCGACGTAACTGAGGATCGCATCCATGTCGGCGGCCAGGCGGTCAAGTTCATTGTCGGCCAGATCGAGACGGGCAAGGCGGGCGACGTGCGCGACCTGTTCACGGGTCATGCTCATGGTTTCACTCCTTAGTGGGTCTGTCAAAGCCTGTTAAAATAACATGTCTGGCAGGTTTATGACAAGGCCGGGCCGGGACCCCAAATCCACCGGCAATTTCGGGATTCGGCTGTCGTTACGGATGAATCCGCTTCGTTGCCTTCACCGCTTCGGTGCTCAACGTAGCTCGGCCACGTCTGCGCCCGAATCGGCGCGGCGCCTCGCATCTCCACCCGTTTCGCCACCCTCGGTCCACAAAACCGCCGGTGGATTTGGGGGGACGGTGGGGCATCGACAGCAGGATGACCCGGGGGAATTGAATGATTGAAAAGTCGTCTCGCGGGGATTATGTTAGGATTTAAACCAGCAGGATCGATATATGCGGTGTCGTCCTATCCACAGCTAAAGGAGATGTTCAAATGCGTAACCTGATGATTGTTCTGATGGTGCTGACATTCTTTGTTGCCGGTTGTGCGCCTCCGGCCAACAAGGCCGAACAGGGAACCCGGGTCGGGGTCGGGGTCGGTGCCGTCGGCGGCGCGCTGCTCGGCCAGGCGATCGGCGGCAACACCAAGTCGACCCTGATCGGGGCCGGCATCGGCGCCCTGGTCGGCGGTATCGCCGGCAACCAGATCGGTTCCTACATGGACGCCCAGGAGGCGGCCTTCCGCCAGGAACTGGCGGCGGTTGAAGGCGCCAACATCCGGCGCAACGCCGACACCCTGGCGCTGACCTTTAAGTCGGATGTGCTGTTCGATGTCAACTCGGCGACCCTTAAAGCGGGGGCCCATGATGAGATATTCCGGGTGGCCAAGGTTCTCAACCAGTATCCGCAGACCACCCTGCTGGTTGCCGGCCATACCGACAGCACCGGCAGTGAGCAGTACAATCAGCAGCTTTCCGAGCGCCGCGCGCAGGTGGTCAAGAACGCCCTGGTCGGCAACGGGGTCAATCCCGACCGGATCCGCGTCATCGGTTACGGCGAAGGCAAGCCGATTGCCAGCAACGCCAGTGAGTCCGGTCGGCAGTTGAACCGCCGGGTGGTGATCACCATCGAACCGATTCGCGGCTGAAGGCAGTGCGATCAATCCTGAATCCGTGAGTTCCTGCTGGGTGGAGAGTGCTTGTGCTGTCCGCCGACAAGGGGTTCACCGATTCGGGTTTACACAAAACAGCCCGCCACCTGATGAACAGGGGCGGGCTGTTTTTATTTCTTCAGGCTGCAACCGTTTCTCGTGGTTTCAGCTGTCTTTCTTTTCGTCGTCCTTTTTCTCGTCGTCGAGCCGTTCAAGCTCCTGATCCTCGTCAGCGTCGTTCATCCCTTTTTTGAAATTCCGGATGCCCTTGCCGAGGGCTCCACCGACCTGCGGCAGTTTGCCCGCGCCGAAGATCACCAGAACGATGACCAGAATAATGACCAGTTCCTGTGTGCCGAGTCCGAACATGATGGTTTAGCCTCCTCCGCTGGAATGCTGCTTTTATACACTGAAATGTGGCAAAAAACAATAAATCTTTTCAGCGTTTACGGTGAGCCGGTGACGGAAACCGGTTGCATTTCCAGTTATATTCGTATATCTATATATTTACCCGATTGAAAGGAGTCACCCGATGTTGCATGTACGCCAGAGGCTGCAGGTTTATCGTTTTTTTTCCCGGTTGTTCCGCTACCCGGATGCCGGATTGCTGCAGGAGATCGCCGCCGGCAGGACTGACGAGATCGCCGCCTGGCTGCAGCTTCCCGGGCCGGTTGATGTTCCGCAGAACGTTGCCGACCTGCAGGAGGAGTACACCGGGTTGTTTATTGCCCGCCAGGGAGGAATTCCGGCGCCGTTGTACGGTTCCGTTTACCTTGATGATGACGGCCGGTTGATGGGGGCGTCGACAGTCCGGGTGGCCGACTGCTATCGCGACCGGGGGCTCAGTCTCGACGATGATGGCGAACCCGCCGATTTTCTCAGCACTGAACTGGAGTATCTCTACTTCCTGGTCGGCAGGGAAGTTGATGGCCTCTCGGAGCGGCAGCTGGACAAGGTGCGGGAGATGACGACCGCGCAGCGGGACTTTCTCACCACCCTGCTGCTGCCCTGGCTGGAGCCTTTCAGTGAGCGGCTGCGGCCTTTCGGTGACGGTCTCTATCCCTGGGCGGCGCGGGTGCTGCTGGCCTTCGTCCGGCAGGAGTCGGCCTGGCTGGCCAAGTTGACCTGAGCCTGGTGGAGATGACGGGCAGTGTCAGTGCGCTTCCGCCCGGCGGATCTCCTCCAGCAGTTTTGAACCCCGTCGCAGGCTGTCGAAAATGATCGCCGAGGTCATGGTCGCGCTGCTCACCGCATCGACCTCGGGATCGAATGTCCAGCCCCTCCCCAGCTGCCCGCCGACCACCCGGCGACGCATCTGTTCCACCTCCTGTTCATCCCATAATTCATTGCCGTAGCGGGTCAGGTGCAACGTTTCGAAAGCCAGCAGTTTGCCTTCGAGATTGAAGAACGCCAGGAAATGGACGTTGTGACAGACGTCGCATATCGCCCGGCGGCTGATGACCGCGGCGTACAGGGGGCGTCCGTCGACCATGGCGGCATAGACCCGGTCCCGCGAGGGCAGTTGCAGTTGGTGCAGTTCCCGCATCCGGCCCAGTCGGGAGAATCCTTTCTGAATGCGTTGTCGCAGGCGGCTTTCGGACATTCGCAGTGGTGGTGGATAGACCGGTTGCGGCGGGTCGGCCAGGCCCTTGAAGTCGGCGGCCCGCATGCTGATCAGTTCCTTGAGGTAGGCGAACAGCGGGGGGAGGTCGCGGTCTTCGCCGAGATGGCTGCCGGCGACCATGCCCGGTTGCCCGGGACCGGCCTGGCGGACATAGATCGACAGCGGGGTCGGACCGCCGCGAATCGCCATGTGCAGGCTGAAATCGCTGTCGGCGATGACCGGGTAGGCGACATCGTAGACGGTGACGAAGTCTTCGATCTGTGCCGGTGAATTGGCGACCGCGATGCCGAGCATTTTCACCCGGCCGCGGGTCTGCGGATCCTTTTCGATCATTTCGAAGAGCCGGTTGTAGGGCGCGGTCTGTTTCTGGCAGTGGGGACAGAGGACGTTGAGCACCTCGACCAGGACCACTTCGGAGGGAATGTCGCTGAGACGGAAATGATCCTGTTCGCCGATGCCGAGGTAGGATCGTTGGGCATCGGTCGCCGGGGCCTTTAGCGGCAGTTCCGGAAAGGGCTCGCCGATGTCGATCGGCTGGGCCAGCAGATTAACAGGAATGAGCAGGATCAGGAGCAGTATCTGCAGCATCATTTCCTCCCCGTCGCCGGTTCATGTTTCCACGTGAGAACAGCGCCGCCTGAATCGGTGAGCCCCTGCCGGAGAAGAGCGCAAGTCGTTTGCTCTTGCCCGGCAGGAACCCACGGATTCAGGCGACAGCCTGTCGGATCAGGAATGCTGTTCTCTGTCGGTGTCCAGCTTGAGCAGTTTTTCTGCCAGGGTGTAGGCGAAGGCGCTGAAGGCCAGGCAGCCGATCACGATCAGCACTTCGCTGAGTGACGGTGAATAGCTGAACAGCCCGTCCTCCAGTCCGTACTCCTGCAGCCGCAGCGGGTAAAGCTGGCCGGCGATGGTCATGTCGTAGCGCATGAAGAACATGCCGACCAGGGCCAGCAGGCTGGCCATCATGGTGCTGAACGGGGTGCGGTCATGGCGCATCAGCAGCAGCAGCGGCACCACCAGGCCGATGATAATTTCGCCCATCCAGAAGTTCAGCGACAGTTTTCCGGTCAACAGTGCCATGACCGGTTCGTAGTGTCCGGGCTGTTTGCCGTAGAGGCCGACCACCACGTTCCAGAAGACCGAGAAAATGAGGATGAAGATCATCAATGCCAGGATGCGGCCCAGCAGCCGGATCAGGCGCCGGTCCTGTTCATCCATCTCGAGGTTGCGCACGAAATGATGAAAGTACATGACCATGATGATCAGCGCGGTGCCGGAGACCAGGGCGGTGATGATGATGTAGACCGGCATGAACGATCCGTGCCAGAAGGGGCGCGCCAGGGTCAGGCCGAAGACCGAACCGAGGACCGACGGGGCGGCGATGGCGAACAGAAAACCGAGAGAGCCGGTGACGATCGACAGTTTGTGGTTGTCGGTCATCAGGGCATAGAACTCGACCACCAGGATGCCCAGGTAAATGCCGTAGATGGTCCCCATCCACCAGATCCCCGAGCTGAAGTTGGGCGACAGCAGGGTGTAGATCATGTTGAAGGGATGTTCCAGGTCCAGGCCGATGGCCCCGAAGGCGCCCATCAGGCAGAGGATCGCCAGCAGGATGGCCCGCTTGCTGATCAGGGTGAATTCGTGGAAGCCGAACACATGGCCGAGACTGGAAATCAGGCACAGCCCGGAGCAGGAAATAGCGAGAAACACATAGGTCGCGATCAGGATTCCCCAGGGCACCCCGCGGTTGACGTTGAAGGCCTGCTCATGGCCGACCATGAAGCTGTAGCCGGCTGCGCCGGCGGCCGCGATCAGGCAGAGGCTGAGCAGGGCGAACCAGAGCAGCTGACCGGGTTTCTTGGCAATGGTTGACATAGTCTTCTCCTAAATCAGATAGAACAGGAAGGGTTTGGTCCCCAACTCCGGCTTGAGGACCCGGTGCCGGTTCTTGGCCAGCAGGATGGAAACTTCGCTGCAGGGGTCGTTCAGGTCGCCGAAGGTCCGCACCTTGGTCGGACAGGTCTCAACGCAGGCGGGAATCCGTCCGACTGCCAGGCGTTGAATACAGAAGGTGCATTTGTCAATGGCGCCGGTTTCCTCGTTGTAGTAGCGGGCGTCATAGGGACAGGCGAGCATGCAGTACTTGCAGCCGATGCACTTGTCCGGGTTGACGGTGACGATGCCGCCCTCGGTAATCCCCGTCGCGCTGGTCGGGCAGACGCTGTTGCAGGGCGGGTTTTCGCACTGGTTGCACTGGCTGGGAGCGAAGCTCTGCCCCAGGTTGGGGTAGCTGCCCCGCAGGGGCTCCTCGGTGACCCAGTTGCGACAGGTGTCTTCCGGGAGGGGCACGTTGTTTTCGGTCTTGCAGGCCACCGTGCAGGCTTTGCAGTCGATGCAGCGCCTGGTATCGAGCACGATGGCGTAGCGTTTATCTTTCTTCATGGTGGCGTTACTCCTTGTTTCGCGTCTCAGGCACGCTCGATCTGGACGAAGGTCTCATGCAGGGCGGCGTTGCCGCTGATCTTGTCGTAACTGCTGCCGATCAGGGCGGCATCACAGCCTCCTTTGCCATAAACCGTTCGCAGTCCTTTCGACAGGACACCGAAACCGTGCGCCATGTAAACGCAGTCGGGGCGGATTTTGTCGGTCACCTCCAGCTTCAGGGTCTGGGCGCCCACCTCGCTGCGGACGGTGACCCGCATGCCGTTCCGCAATCCCCGGCGTCTGGCCTCTTCGGTATTCAGCCAGAGGGTGTTTTCCGGCATGATGGCGTTCAGGTAAGGGTTGTTTGATGTCGTGCCATGGGTGAAGAAGGCGTGACGGCCGACCAGCAGACGGTATTTCCCGGCCGGGGTGGTTTTCGGTGCTTCATAGACCGGTAGCGGGTCCAGTCCTTTCTTGGCATATTTTTCCGAATAGATCTCGACTTTGCCGCTCTTGGTGCGGAGCCGTTTGCCGAGGGTCCTGCCGTAGGTCGGATCCGTTTTTTCATAGTAGACGCCCCGGGTCTGCAGGGCCTTGAGGATCTGCGGCTGTCCCTTGACCTGGGTCTGGATCACCTCTTCGATGGTGAACTGGAACTGTTCGGCGACGTCACTGCCGAGGCGTTTGGCAATTTCCTTCATGATCCAGATGTTCGGTTTGCTTTCGAACATCGCCTTGATGCAGGGCTGGCGCCAGACCACCACCGGCAGAATGCCGCCGATCGATTCAAGCGGGTCCTGGCGTTCGAGGTAGGTCGCTTCGGGCAGGACCACGTCGGAATACCAGGCGGTATCGCTCATAGTGATGTCGATGGTGCAGATGAAGTCCATCTGGTCCATCATTTTCAGACTCCTGGCGCGGTCGGGAACCGAGGCCAGCATGTTCTGTTTGTAGACCATCATGCCCTTGACCGGATAGGGCTTGCCGGCCAGTACCCGGTCACGGAACGGAACCCAGGCGCCGTCATTTTCCGAAAGGTAGGCGACGCTGCCGGCATCGAGCCGATCCGGGACATCGTCGTACCAGGGCGCGAGGTAATCGTGCCTGCCGATCTTGATGCGGCTGTTGGGAACCATGCCGCCCTTGACATCCCAGTTGCCGATGATGGCGTTGAGAATGGCAATGCCGCGGCGCAGCTGAGTGTCGTTGGCCATAAAGGAGGAGCGGCGGCCGTGGTAGTAGATGGCCCTTGGCGCCGCCAGCGCGAACTCGCGGGCGATGCGGCGGATATCCGCGGCCGGGATTTCACATTCACGTTCGGCCCATTCCGGTGTGTAATTGCAGACGTGCGGCACCAGCTTGTCGAAGCCGACGCAGTTTTCCCTGACGAAGGAGCGGTTGTAGAGCCCTTCGTTGATGATGACGTTGATCATCGCCAGGACGAAAGCGAGATCGGTGCCGGCCTTGATCGGGTACCACTGGTCAGCCTTGGCCGCCGTCCTGGTGAAACGGGGATCGAGGTAGATCAGCTTGCGCCGGCCGCCGTCGCCCTTCAGCATGTCGATGGAGTCGGGGGTGATCAGGGCCTCGCTGCGGTTGGCGCCGCTCATGATGATGTAGTCGGCGTTGAGAACGTCCGGGGTCGGATTGGTGCCGAAGGTCGCCATGAACCCCTGGATGTTGGAGGAGAGGCACAGGGTCGGGTGGCGGACATTGTTCGGCGAACCGAAGCATTCGGCCAGCTGCATGAAGAAATGATCCTGGTAGGTCCCCTCGGTGGAGGCGAACATGACGCCGGCGCGGGTGTATTTTTCCGCCACCTCGTTCATCTTCTTCGCCACCAGGTCGAGAGCTTCTTCCCAGCTGGCGCGGCGGAACTTGCCTTCGCCGCGCTTGCCGGTGCGGATCAGCGGGTACTTGAGCCGATCGGGATCATAGACCACGCCGACCCCGGCGTTGCCGCGGGCACAGAGCATCGACCGGCTCTTGATGAAGTTGGGGTTCGGGTCGAGTTTTTCAATGACGCCGTTGCGGACCCGGGCAATGACGCCGCATTTGTTGACACACATGCCGCAGCTGGTGAAAACGTCGTCATCCTTGCCCCGTTGCGGGCTGGTGACGTCTCCGTTTTTGGCCAGGGCGTGCAGAACCTTGACCTGTGAGCCGACCACCGCCGTGGCGAGGGTGCATGACGACATGCCGAGAAACCGGCGTCGGCTCAGTTTTTTATTGATCAGGGACACGGCAGACTCCTTTGCTCCTTGTTTGTTCGGTTAATTCAGATACTTGGATGTATCTGGGCGGGCAAAGGGGGAGGATGTCCCTCCCCCTTGACCTGCTCGGGTCAGAACTTGACGGTTATCGAGGCATTGATGTCATAGACCTTGTCAATGGCGGGCAGCATGGAATACGCCTTGCCGTCCTTGACATCATCGATCTTCTTCGGTTCGCCGACCGGAGCACCGCTGCCGGTGTACTCGTAGTCGTAGTAGATGATGCCGAACTTCATGAACATGCGCGGATTGACGTCAACGATGTAATAGGCTTCACCGACATGGCCGCGGGTGGAGAGCTTGCTGCCGACGATGTCGTCCTGGGCCTGGGTGAAGGGCAGCCAGTATTTCGACCCGTAGTTGTATTCGAGACCCAGCTTGCCCATCGGCGCCGGGATCTGGATGCCGGCATAGATCGAGTAGCCGTTCTCGGCGTTGTCGTCGAGAGTCCTGCCGGTCGGGGCGAAGGCGACCGCGTCCACGCCGATGGTCGCCGGATTGCCGTTGGCGTCGACCGGGATCATCTCGGCATCCTTGTTCAGGCCGCCGAACAGACCGGCTTCACCATTGGGGTCGGTGCGGGTCCAGCCGAGGCTGGTGAACCACTTGATGCCGTTGTCTTCTTCACGCATGAAGCCGATACCGCCGAGCAGCTCGTCGCCGATGTTGTGGGTCGCCTGCACCCGGGTCAGCATGTTGAAGCCGGGGAAGATGGCGGCCTGGAAGCTGGCCGGCAGGAAGCTGTTGGGAACCGCCAGCACGCCTTTGAAGCCGTCGGTGATGTCCTTGGCGCCGAACAGGGTCAGCTGGATGAAGTTGGTGCCGTCATTGAGCAGGTCGATGTTGAACCCGCCGAGATGGGTGTCCTCAAGGTCAATTTCATTGAACAGTTCGCCGTTGCCGAATTCGGACTCGTACCCCTGACCGTAGCAGAAACGGACCACCTGGCCGTCCCAGCCGGTGACTTTGCCGAGCTTGTAGCCGACGGTAATGCCGTCGAAGTTGAAGTTGACCAGGTGCCCTGAGGGGGTGCCGCCGCGCATTTCATTTTCACGGATATTGGTCGGTGGTCCGTAAGTCGAGGGACGACGGCCGATGGAGAGATAGAAGTTGCTGTGACCGATATCGCTCCAGCTGAAGTAGGCGCGTTCCACCCGCAGGAAATCGCCGGTGGTGTTGCCGCTGTTGGTGCCGTCCATGGTGAAGGAATTCCAGGAATCGAACACCTTGACCCCGGTCGAATCACCCCAGTTCTTGTACATCAGCAGGCGGCCGTGGAATTTGACATTCCTGGCCACTTTGGCCTTCATGCCCAGCCGCAGCCGGGTGGTGTAGAGCAGATTGTTGTCAAAGTCGTCGGTCTTGCGTTTCAGGGTGCCGTCGGGATTGAAGTTGGGCACCAGCAGGCCGGTGCCGGGGTCGTTGACAAACGCCGGCTGGACGTTGGTCAGGTCCTTGTAATGTAGTGAGTCTCCCTTGGCACGCAGGTCACCATAGAAGCTGATGCGGTCGGTGGCCGAGTGCATGGTGTTCTTGTCGATCTGGTCCTGCAGGTCGTTGATCTGCTCATTGAGTTCCTGGATTTTCTTTTCCAGGTCATCCATCGATGTGCCGAACGCCAGGGCGGGTACCATCAGCACTCCGGCAAGCAGTAACGCAAGAATCGTCTTCATGGATTTGCCTCCTGTTGCAATAGATAGGTCCCGGTCGCGTCTAGCCGCAGGTTTCCGGCTGGTCGGAGTCGGCGGCGTGGTCGAAGAGGAACTGGTTGATATCCTTCAGATCCTTCTCGCTGTACTTGCCCCAGATTTCCGGTTTCGCTTTATGCTTGTTCTTTTTGAAGAAACGGTCCCACTGCGACTGGGTCTTTGACAGCGGTGTGAGAGCGCCGCCTTCAGCCCCGGCGACGTGGCAGGTTTTGCAGTTCTTCTTGTAGAGGTATTTGCCCTTTTTCGGGTTGCCTCCTTCGGCGCCCAGCACCGGGGTGGCGAGGAAGGCGGCAACAGCCAGAATCGCGATTGTTTTGCTGATCAGTTTCATCTTTTCCTCCATCAGGTTTAAGAGAGTTGTCGGACCCGTTGCGGCAAGGAGCCTGGCGGGCGTTTTTTTGCGACGCTAAAACCCCGTTCGCAAAAATCCATTAATTCCTATAGTCGATCTTTTGCATATTCAACTTTCAGGATTTGTGCCAATTTGTGCCATGATTAATTAACTGATTCCAAGTTCGTGATATCTGATGTGTATTGGGGGTGGTCGCCTGAGATGAGAAAAATTATTGCGCAGTCATTTGGCAGCTCTAATCTTTAATTTCCGGTAAATCGCCGGTGAATAGACGCATTTTGTGCGCAACAGAGGTGACGCTGTTGCCGTCAGCCATGTCAGGCAGGCGTATCGGAGCAGGGCGCGGGAAGGTTTAGGGGGAATTGTTTATAAAGCTGTTCTAGAGACTGTCGGACTATACAGGCTGAAGCGAAAATTCGGGCGTTTGAGCACAGATTTCGGCTCAATTGCAGCCTCATAGCAGTGGCTATGGGGCAAAATGGAGCTGGGATATGGGCCGAACGCGCGGATTTGCAGCCAGTTCATGGATAGTCCGACAGCCTCCTAGAGGTTGTCAGCGAATTTTTCTCAGGTCAGAGTTCGGGGAAAGGTTCTTCTTCGGCGGGAGTATCGTTTTCGTCGTCGGGAAAGTCTTCGTCGAGAAAGTGATCGAGGAACTTCTGGTTGTCGCGAATGCGGCGGTCGATTTCGCGCTGCAGTTCCGCCAGTTCCGGGTAGCGTTCGGTTTCTGCCGGCGGTGCTGCGTCGTTCGTGGAGAGTTTGTTTTTCTCTTCAGCCATCTTCGTATTCCCGGAGTTGTCGGTACAGGTCAAGATAAGCGGCGGCCGAGCGTCGCCAGGAAAAATCCCGGCGCATGCCGCGTCGTATCAGCTTTTTCCAGTCGTCTTTTTCGGCAAACCGGGCCAGTGCCCGGTCGATGGCCCGCAGCAGGGCATCGGCTTCGGGGGCGTTGAAGCGGAATCCGGTACCCTGCTGAGGGTCGTCATCCATGTCGATCACGGTATCAGCCAGTCCTCCGGTGGCCCGGACCAGGGGAACCGCACCGTAGCGCAGGGCAATCAGCTGTCCCAGACCGCAGGGTTCGTAACGACTCGGCATCATAAACAGATCGGCCCCGGCATAGATGCGGCGCGCCAGGGGTTCGTCAAAACTAAAGTGCAGGGCGACCTGGTGATGATCGCGCCGCAGGGATTCCAGTTGCCGGCGTATGTCCTCGTCTCCGGTGCCGAGCAGCACCAGCTGAATCGGTCGCTGCTGCAGTTTGTTCCAGATCTCCGCCAGCAGGTCAAGTCCTTTTTGCGGGACCAGCCTGGTGACCAGGGCGACAAGCAGCCGGTTTTCATCCTCCTGCAGGCCGAGTTCCTGTTGCAGGTGCTGTTTGCAGCGGGCTTTGCCGGAGAGGTCGTCGGGATCGTAGTTCGCGGGCAGTTCGGTGTCCCGGCGAGGATTCCAGTCGTCGGGGTCTATACCGTTGAGAATGCCGCTCAGTCGCTCGCGCCGCTTCTGCAGAAGGTTCTCCAGGCCGGCTCCGTACTCCGGGGTGCAGATTTCCCGGGCGTAGTTCGGTGACACGGTGTTGATCCGATCGGCAAAGAGGATGCCGCTTTTGAGCAGGGAAATTTGGCCATGATGGGTGATCTGCTGCCGATGGGCGGGGTCCGGCCGGATGCCGGCCCGGTACAGATTGTAAGCCGGGAAAAGGCCCTGGTAGCCGAGATTGTGGATGGTGAACAGGGTTGTCAGGTCGCGAAAAAATGGCTCTTCGGCGTGATCGGTTTTCAGCAGCAGCGGGATCAGTCCGGTCTGCCAGTCATTGAGATGCAGAATGTCGGGGCGAAAACCACCCTGTTTCAACAGGGCGAGAACCGCCCGGCAGAAAAAGCCGAAGCGTTCGATATTGTCGGGGTAGTCGCCGCTGGAATAACCGTAGAGCCCGGGGCGGTCGAAGAGTTCGGGTTGTTCAATGAACCAGGTCGTTATTCCGTCCCGGTCGAGTTCCAGCACCCGGGTCCGGCAACGGCGTGTCCCCAGTTCGATGGTGTAGTTCAGGCCGCTGTCCCGTGGCGAAAAACCTCGCCTGCCAACCTCCGGATAACAGGGCAGCACGACGCGCACCTCGTGACCGAGCCGGGTCAAGGCGCGCGGCAGGGCGCCGGCGACATCGGCGAGCCCACCGGTTTTGGCGAACGGGGCGACTTCGGAAGCGACCAGAAGAATTTTCACAGTTTCAGGACTCTGCGGCGAGTTCGTCCCGCCAGTCGGTGGTCTTTTTCTGATAGTGGTGCAGCAGTTGCCGCGCCCGTTCCGGATCATCGGCTTCCGTAATGATATGGATCGCCGGACGGTATTCATCCGGGAGTACCAGCGCCCAGGCGTCAGGTTCCTCGATTTTTACGCCGTCAATGAAGGAAGCGTTCCGCCCGGCCGAGTCCTCGCTCATGCGCCGCATGACCCCGCCCTTGTATTTCTGGCTGCAGGGAACCTGGCAGTTCAGGTAACTGCGACGGTGAACCGCCTGTCGCAGTTCGCTGAGGCGATGTTTGCCGGAGACCAGCAGTTCGAGAATCCTGGCGACGGCAAACAGGGCGTCGAAGTTGGCCTGGAAGTGAGTGAAGGCATAACGACCGTCAAGACTGGCGGCCAGCTGGGCATCCTCATCAAGGGCTGTTTCGATCAGGGCGCGGCCGTCAGCCTTGCAGCGGCGGATATCGAGATTTCCCTGTTGTGCCAGATCGTCGACGATCCTCGGGGCGGCGACCGGCATCACCAGGCAGCCGGGGCGGCGTTCACGGCTGACCAGGGCGGTGATGGCGGTCAGGCTCTCCGCATGTTCCAGGACCTTCCCCTGATCATCGACGATGGTCAGGGTCTCACCTGATGGACCGATCCAGAAACCGGCCCGGGCCTTGAGGCTGACGACAATGTCCGATAATTGCCGCATCGCTTTTTCGATCTGGTGCGGAGTGGCTCCCGAGCCATGCTCGGCGACATGAGAGTTGAGTTCGACAACGTCGCAGCCGAGATCGCTCAGCAATTGCGGCAACAGGTCTCCGGCCGGTGAGTGGTTGAGGTCGATAACGACCTTGGGGCGTTCCTGGCGCAGCAGGTGCGGATTAAGGGCCTGGAGAAAGCGTTTACGGTAGTCATCGTAGATGCGCGGCAACTCCAGGATGCTGCCGGGTTCACTGTGATGGACCCGGCGGAAGTTCTCCTGGTAATAGATACGTTCGACGTTGCGCGCCATGGCAGTGGAAAATTCAAGCCCCTCGGCATCATAGAAGATCACTTCGGTGCTGGCCTGGTCGCGGGGTGACTGTCTGAAATAGACCCCGCCGACCTCGTCCGATGCCGCCAGCCGGCGACGCATGACCGGCAGGGAGGACATCTTGATGTCATGGACGTTGATTCCGGCTGACAACAGGCCGCCGACGAAGGAGCGTTTCAGCATCCGCGATGAACGGATGGTGTCCCGTCCGGCGAGGACCGAGGTGTTGCGCGGCAGGGTCGAACCGAAGGCGGCACCGAGCCGGGCGGTGAATTCAGGGGTCAGCTCGATGTTGGTCAGTCCGCTGATCAGCGGTCCTTCGAACAGTGTCTTGCGCCATTTTTCACCCCAGATCAGATTGCTGGTGACCGTGGCGCCGCTTTCGACCCGTTTGCGCGGCCAGATCCTGACGGCCGATTTCAACAGGGCCCGATCACCGATGGTGGTTTCGTCTCCGATCACCACCTGCCGTTCGATGTCGACATCCTCGCCGATACGGACCCGGTGTCCAAGGACCGCCCCGGTGATCCTGGCTTTCCTGCGGACAAAGACGTTGTCCCAGAGAACAGTGTCGCGCAGTTCGGCACCGTCCTCGATGATGCAGTTGCGGCCGATGATGCAGTTGCCGACCCGGGCCCGGCCGCGGATCTGGCTGTTGCTGCCGAGGACCACCAGCCCTTCCAGCTGTCGCCTGGCGTCATCGTCGATCAGGGAGTCTTCGGCCGCGAAGAACTGCGGTCGGGCGGCGTCCGGTTCGCCCGGCAGCCCGACGTTGATACGCCCGGAGCAGATGTCGGCGCAGGCTTCAAGATAGGCGTCGGTATTGCCGATGTCGGCCCAGTAACCGTCGACCCGGCAGCCGAACAGTTCGACTCCCGCGGCAAGCATGGCCGGAAAGATGTCTCCTGACCAGTCACTCGGGCCGGAGTGGGGGATAAAGTCGAGAACCTGCGGTTCGACGACGTAGATGCCGGTATTGACAGTGTCGGAAAAAACCTCGCCCGGTCCCGGTTTTTCCAGAAAACGACTGATGCGTCCTTCCTGGTCGGTGATGACCATCCCGTACTGGAAGGGATCGGGGACCGGCTTCAGGGCGATGGTGGCGATAGCCTGATGCTGCCGGTGGAACCGCAGAACGCTGTCAAAGTCGATATCGGTCAGCAGGTCGCCGCAGACCACCAGGAAGCGTTGATCGAGAAATTTGGCAGCGGCCTTTATCGCGCCGGCGGTTCCCAGGTCTTCCAGCGGCGTGACATAGGTGATATGGACGCCGAATTCGCTGCCGTCGCGGAAATAATTCTTGATGATTTCCGGCTGGTGGTAGAGCAGCAGGATCAACTCATCGATGCCGTGAGCCTTGAGGCGTTCGATGACATGCAGCATGATCGGCCGGTTGGCCAGGGGGATCATGGGTTTCGGCAGGTTGATACTCAACGGCTGGATGCGGGTGCCGAAGCCCCCGGCCATGATCACGGCTTTCAAAGAGTCCTCCCGGGAAAGTCATTTCAATGGGCGATTGTCACGGTTGCGCGGTAGTTCCTGGTTCTGGATCAGTAGAACTTTTCAAGTATATCAATCCTTTCAGGGGCTGCAACGGTTTGTGACGGGCAGGTTGAGAATGGAAGGGACTTGCCGGATCTGGTCGGGCATGTCATAAAGACCGCATGCGGTCGAAGCGCTACAATCTGTTTTCCGAGGACCTCAAGCAACGCTTCGGCGGTCGGGTGCACAAGATTTCCGTCGATGCCGGTTTCGGTTGCCCCCATCGCGATGGCGGCCGCCGGGGGGGTGGGTGTATTTTCTGTGATCCGGGAGGATCGGGCTCCTTCGGCCTGGAACGTCGGCTCTCGGTTCGCGGGCAGATCGAGGCGGGTAAGGAGGTCATGACCCGCAAGTACAAGGCAAAACACTTCATGGCTTATTTTCAGCCATTTTCAAACACGTTTGCCCCGGTGGCACGATTGCGGACGCTCTACGATGAAGCCCTCGCCGTAGCCGATGTCATCGGTTTTTCGGTCGGGACCCGGCCCGACTGTCTACCGGATGAGGTTCTCGACCTGCTTGCCGACTACCATCGCCGGACCTGTTTCTGGCTGGAGATCGGTTTGCAGAGCAGCCATGATGCGACCCTGGAGTGGCTGCGCCGCGGTCACGACTATGCCTGCTTCCTCGATAGCTACCGGCGGGCGAAGGAACGGGGACTCAAGGTCTGTGTCCACGTTATCCTCGGCTTGCCGGGTGAATCGCGCCGGCAGGTGCTGCAGACGGCTGACGAGATGGCTCGATTGCGGGTTGACGGCATCAAGCTGCACCTGCTGCATGTGATGAAGGGGACGGTTTTGGGTGAGCGCTACCGGGCCGGGGAATTCCGCCTGCTGGAGCGGGATGAGTATGTCACGCTGGTCTGCGATGTCCTCGAACGGCTGCACCCGGCAACCCTGATCCATCGCCTGACCGGTGACGGCCCGCGAGACTACCTGCTGGCGCCGCTCTGGTCACTGAAGAAATGGGAAGTCCTCAACGCCATCGACGCCGAGCTGGAACAGCGCAGCACCCGGCAGGGAAGCCGGGCAGGAAAACAGGAGTTTTAATCGTGGATATTCTGATCCTGACGGCCGGCGGTACCATCGACAAGATCTATTTCGACGCCAAAAGCAGTTTTCAGGTCGGCGAATCACCGATCGGCGAGTTGCTCAGGGAAGCGAACCTGACTCTCGACGTCGAGGTGCGATCCGTGCTGCGCAAGGACAGCCTGGAGATGACCGATGCCGATCGCGCTCTGCTTCGACAGGCCGTGGAAGAGGCGACTGCCGAAAAGATTGTCATCACCCATGGCACCGATACCATGGTTGAAACCGGCAAGGCACTGGCCGGCATAACCGGCAAAACAATAGTTCTGACCGGTGCCATGCAGCCGGCCCGGTTCCGCTCCACCGATGCGCTGTTCAATGTTGCCAGCGCCCTGACCGCGTCCCAGATTCTTCCGGCCGGAGTCTACATCGCCATGAATGGCCGCATCTTAGACCCGCGCCGGGCGCGTAAGAATGTGGCGGCGAACCGGTTTGAACTTCTGACCGAAAGCTGACCGTACCCAAATCGTTTTCCAACCTTTTCCCCTCATGTTCACGTCCAAAGGAGAAAAGACTATGGAAAAACGAGTTGAACTGAGCTTTCCCGGCCCCTTTTTTGAGCAGGCCTGCAAGGTGCTGCTCTCCTTCCTGCTGCTGGCACTGCTGGGGACGATCGGCGCCGGCATTGCCCGCACCTTTGTCGACCTGCTTTCCAGCCTGACGACTCTGGTTGATCCGGGAGGTACCGAGTACTTTTTCCGGGATATCCTGGTCGATGTGCTGACAGTCCTGGCACTGATCGAAGTCTTTCGCACCGCCATGAGTTACCTGGTCGAAGGACGGGTCAAGGTGACCTACATTATCGACACGGTGCTGGTGGCGCTTTTGACTGAAGTCCTCGCTTTCTGGTACCGGGAAATGGACGTGAATCGGATGCTGATGGTGATCGCCCTGGTGGTGAGTCTGATGTTCGTGCGCATTATGGCGATTCGATTTTCACCGAAGCGGAGGGAGCTTGTGGAAGGGTTGTAGGTGGATGAGGGTCCGGAAGTTTGTCAGCCCGGCAAAAGGACCGGCGATCACCCCGTTCGGCAGCAACCCTGCCCGGTCGGCCTGAATACGCGGTCAGCTGGAAAGCCGGCTTTCAGGCCAGGGTGTTTTCACGCAACCATACATCGGCCGGCCTGATGGCGAATTCCGGACCATCTATTCTGAGTCCGTGGTTTCGGTCTCCTGGTCCGTCAGCCCCTTCTGTTCCTGGCGGCGTTTCAGCTTCTCTTCTTTTTTTGCTTTTTTCGCCAGTTCTTTCTGGCGTTTTTCATAGTTGTAATTTGGTTTTCTGGCCATTGATTCCATCCCTCCCCGGGACGTTGTTTTGACTGCGGGCAGTAAAAAGCCCCGCGTAGATCGCGGGGCCTTTTGAACAAATACGAAAAACCGGAAGACAGTCGTTACTGACGACGTCCCGCGGATTTCAGATTTTGCGCACGCCGGCCGACTGCGGGCCTTTCTGCCCCTGGGTGACGTCGAAGCTGACACGGTCTCCCTCGGCGAGAGATTTGAAGCCGTCCCCTTGAATTTCAGAAAAATGAACGAACACATCGGGTCCATTGTCCTGTTCGATAAAACCGAAACCTTTTGCGTCGTTAAACCATTTCACAGTACCTTCAGCCATCTTTTTTCTCCACGTTTCCCTTGTTGGGAACTTTTTGTTGTGCCGGTCAGTTGCCCGGAAAATAAAAAAACACGCATCCCAAACGGGTCTGCGTGTTTTGATCCATGTTGACACCTTGTCAAGCGGTTGGGCGTCGAAAAAAACCTGCACAAACTTGCTTAGTTGGATCGACTCTAGCACGTACCGGATATGAAAGGCAAGGGTTAAGTTGAAAATTCAAGGATCAGGTCTGAATCAGTGAGCCCGGCCAAGCACTTGCACTCGCCATCCAACAGGAACGCACGGATTCAGGTCAGGGTGAATGGGTGTTTCCCGGTGCCGGTGACACCGTCCTTGCCAGGAGCTGGTCGAGGCGGTTGGCAAAGGCCTGGCGGTCGGATTTTTTCAATGGCGGCGGGCCTCCGGTTTCGATGCCGCTGCCGCGCAGCTCGTCGAGCAGGTTACGCATGCTCAGCCGTTCGTGGATGTTGTCCCGGTCGATCACGTCACCGCGTGGTCCGAGAACGTGGACCCGATTGTCGACCAACTGCGCCGCCAGCGGGATGTCGGCGGTAATCACCAGGTCTCCCGCTTCGGCTTCGGCAGCGATGTGCGCGTCCGCGACGTCCATCCCGGCCGCGACCCGGATGGTGGTAATGTGCGGAGAGGGGGGTACCTTCAGGGGTTGGTTGGCCACCAGGGTCAGCCTGATCCCGGTTCTTGCCGCGGCGCGGTAGAGGATCTCCTTGACGCTTTTCGGACAAGCGTCGGCATCGACCCATATCTGCATGTTCGAAATCCGGATTCCTGGTGGCGGTTTATTTGCAGCGCATGGTTTTTCGGCCATCCTCGAACAGGACATCGACTTTGCGCGCGCCGGCGATTCGCTGGACCAGGCCCAGGCCGAAGAGCGGGTGGTTGATCAGGTTGTTGACCCGATACTCGCCGTCCATGGAGTAGTCCCTGGCCGCAGCACTGTCCAGGCTGGGACGCAACTCCTCCCATTCCTTGCGTTCGGCAATCCTCGGGTCAACGGGTTTTCGTGTCGCCGGTTTTCTCGGTGCCGTGGGCGGGCGGTACTTGTGTTGCCTGTCGCAGGTGCCGCATTGGACTTTTTCCGGTCCTTCCTCGCCCATGATGATGATGGTGTGCGAGGTGTTTTTCCGGCACTTGGTGCAGCGGGCTTCAATCGGATCGCCTGTTGATGGAGCCGTTTCTGACATGATCGTCCTTCCTTGTCTGGGGGAGGCGGCAGGTGGCAAAGACTGAACTCGCGGTGCCGGAAAGGCTCCCGTCGATTCAATTTTCTGACGACACTGCCGGGCTTCAGGGCCAGCTTTTCAGATTGTCGCAGCCCTCAGCACCGGATGGCACTGGAGGGCTGTCGAGATTGTGAAGGTGTTTCAGGAAGGCGGATGGTCGATCCCGTTTCGTTTTTCTCGGCTGGTCAGCTTTCCCTACATACATATTAAACAAGCATACACCCTGTTGCCGGTAAAGGAAACCGTGAGAGCCGAAAAAGCGGATCCGGCATGAACTCGCGGGTTCAGGTTGAAGGCGCGACCGACCTCCTGCTGATCGATTTACAGGGTGCCGACCCGGTTGGCGGCTCTTCTCCGCGGGCGCCTGCGGGCCGGCTGGGGAAGAGATCCGTTGCCGGTCGGGATACCGTTTTTCCTTGCCTGTACGGGTTTTGCCGATCGGGGACTCTGTCCGGTGCGGGCAGGCGCGGGCAGCCGGTAGTCGAAATTTTCCAAGGTGCGTTGTTCGACCTGTTGGCCGAGGACCTTTTCGATCGCCCGCACCATCGCCCGATCTTCCTCGGTGATCAGCGTGAAAGCGTCGCCGCTGCGGCTGGCGCGGCCGGTACGGCCGATGCGGTGGATATAGGCTTCAGTGGTGTTGGGAATGTCGAAGTTGATGACGTGTGAAACCTGTGAAACGTCAATACCGCGGGCGGCGATGTCGGTGGCCACCAGGATCTGGACGCTGCCGTCACGAAAGCCGTTGAGGGCCGCCTGACGCTTGTTCTGGGAAAGGTTCCCCTGCAGCGAGGCGGCCCGGTAGCCGCTTTTGCCGAGTTTCTCGCCGAGGCGCTTGGCGCGATGCTTGGTGCGGGTGAAGACCAGCACTGATTCGGTGTTGGTCTGTTGCAGCAGTTTGAGCAGCAGGTTGGTCTTGAGATGCTGCGGTACCGGGTAGAGGGCGTGACTGACTGTTTCCGCCGGGGCGACGATATCGACCTGCACCCGTTCCGGGTCGGTGAGGACTTCCTCAGCCAGGTGGCGGATCTCTTTCGGCATGGTGGCGGAGAAGAGCAGGGTCTGTCGTTGGACCGGCAGCGCTTTGATGATCCGCCGGATGTCGGGCAGAAAGCCCATGTCGAACATCTGGTCCGCCTCGTCGAGGACCAGCATCTGCAGCCGGCGCAGGTCGATGGTTCCCTGTTGAATGTGATCAAGCAGGCGGCCCGGGCAGGCGACGACAATATCGACCCCTTTTTTCAGTCGGGCGATCTGCGGGTTGATGCCGACACCGCCGTAGATGGTGGTGCTGCGCAGGCCGCTCCGGTTGCCGAGCTGGCTGAGTGATTCGTGAATCTGTTCGGCCAGTTCGCGGGTCGGGGCAATGACCAGGGCGCGAACCCCGCCTCGTGGTTCCGTCAGCAGACGATGCAGGATCGGCAGGCCGAAGGCCGCGGTTTTCCCGGTGCCGGTCTGGGCCAGGCCCATGACATCGCGCTGCCGCATGATTTTCGGAATGGCTTGTGCCTGAATCGGTGTCGGAGTTGAGTAGCCGGCTGCCGTGATGCCGGCGTTGATTTTCGGGTGGAGATTGAAACTGCTGAAATTCATAGGATCCTTTTTTGCGGTCCGATACGTGGGGCCGATGGGGACTGTTGCGGGAGAGGGGACGCGGCCGATGACGGCCGGAACGAAAAAAGCCCCGGATGATTCCGGAGCCTGAAGAGACGTCTTTTCAATCCTGGAACAGCGGTATGGGTGTCTGCGCCCTTTTCTTCTGAGGACGCGAAACTTGATAGACAGTATCAGTCATGGTGGGGAAAAGTCAAGCGTGCCCCGTTGCCGGTTGGCCAGTTCCGCCCTTTTCATCCATCTGTTGTTTGAACGAAATGTTCCATCGAGTCCGCAAAAGCTGGTCACTTTTTGCGATTTTTCCATTATCCTGTTGTTTTTTGAAGACCCGTGAGGCGTGAGATGAAAAAGTTCGTGGAAGCACTGAAAACCCTCCTGCAGGAGAGCGGCTCCCTTTACCTTGAGTTGCTCAAGGTGATGGTGCCGGTGATGATTCTGGTACGGCTTGCCGTCGAGCTCGGAGCCATTGATCTGGTGGGTAAAATTGTCGCCCCGGTCATGTCCCTGGTCGGACTTCCGGGCGAGATGGGCTTTGTCTGGGTGACCGCCATGCTGGTCAATATCTACGCCGCCGCCGCGGCGCTGCTGACGCTGCTGCCCACGGTGCCCCTCAGCATAGCCCAGGCGACGGTCCTCGGCGCAATGATCCTGATCGCCCATTCGCTGCCCGTCGAGCAGCGTATCGCCCAGAAAGCCGGGGCCGGTTTCCTCTTCACCCTGGTGCTGCGTCTGGCCGCAGCCCTGGTTTATGGGGCTCTGCTCAACCTGGCCTATGCCGGCTTCGCCGGGATGCAGGAACCGGCGCGGGTGATCTTTCTGCATCTGACCCCGCCCGCGGCAGACTGGGGGACCTGGGCCCTCGCCAGTCTCAGCTCGTTGTGGTCGATTTTCTGGATCATTACCGTTCTGCTGGCCGGACTGAAGGTGCTGGAACGGACCGGTGTGACCCCTCTGCTGGCACGGGCCTTATCGCCCCTGCTGCGTCTGATGGGGATCGGCACCATGGCTACCTCGATGACTGTTACCGGCAGTCTGCTGGGAATTTCCTACGGTGGCGCGCTGATTATCCAGGAAGCCCGCTCCGGACGACTTGCCGCCAGAGACGTCTTTTTGTCGCTCTGTTTCATGTGTCTCTGCCACAGCCTGATTGAGGACACCCTGTTCGTGATGGCCTTCGGCGGCCACTGGTCCGGCCTGCTGATCGGCCGCTTCCTCTTTGCCCTGCTGGTGACCATGCTGCTGGCGCAGGGGGTGCGGCGTCTGTCCGGCGGGACTGTCGAGCGGTTCCTGTTCGGCAAGGGGCAACGTTCGGTTCGGACCTGACCCCTGATTAATCCGGTATGCGAAGGTTGTTCGCCGCTTCCCGCGCCAGTATCGCCCGCTTACGGGTTATCCCCCAGCGGTAGCCGCCGATGCCGCCGTCCGTTCGCAGCACCCGGTGGCAGGGGATCAGGCAGGCGATCGGGTTATGGCCGACGGCAGTGCCGACCGCGCGCTGGGCGCCGGGATGACCGATCGCTTCGGCCAGGGCACCGTAGGTCACGACACGTCCTTCCGGAATCTTCAGCAGCGCTTCCCAGACCTTGAGCTGGAAATTGGTTCCCTTGAGCAGCAGCCGCAGCGGCTCGTCCTGCTCCCTGTCGGGTGTTGCAAAAATCCTATCGACCAGAAGCCCGGTTCGTTCCGTATCCTCCGCGAGTTCAGATTGTCGCCACTCTGAACGCAGTTCCTCGATTGCCTGCCGCCTGCCGTCTTCGACGAAGGAGAGGGCGCAGATGCCGCGTGTGCTGGCGGCGAGCAGGCAGTCGCCGAAGGGGGTGGAATGGAAGCCGTAGAACAGCTGCAGGTCGCGGCCGAAGCTCTTGTATTCGCCGGGAGTGACCGCTTCGACGCTGACGAACAGGTCGTGCAGCCGCCCCGGCCCGCTCAGGCCGACCTCGAAGGCCGTCTCCAGCACCGACTCCGAGGCGCGCAGCATCTGCTTGGCATGCTCGACGGTCAGGTACTGCAGGAACCGTTTCGGGCTGACCCCTGCCCAACTCTTGAACAGGCGTTGAAAGTGAAAGGGGCTGAAGCCGATATGGGCCGCCACCGTTTCGAGGGAGGGTTGCTCGGAGACATGATCTTCCAGGAAGCGGATGGCCTGCGCGATGTGCTGATAATCAGGATGGTCCATCGATCTTCTCCTTCGTCGGAGTTTAACCGAGTCCGGTCAGGATAGACAAGGGAAGGAAAATGGGCCACCCGATTCTTGCTTTTCAGACTTTCGCAAGAATCGGGTGGCTGGCCGCTACTCCTGGCATTATTCTGTAGCCGATCATCCTCTCCATCCTCTGGGGAGGGTCGTTCTTCTTTGTCGGTGTGGCGGTGAAGGAGCTGCCGCCCTTCACCCTGGTGCGGGTTTCGACCGCGCTCGCCTACATCATTTATTTCCGCCTGCTCGCTACCGCCGGCGCCACCAACCTGCTACTGGTGACCCTGTTGATCCCGTCAGCGCCATCCTCCTTGGCGCGCTCTTCCTCGAGGAACAGTTCGCGGCTACGGATTTCGCCGGCATGGTGCTGATCGGGCTGGGCCTGCTGGGGATTGACGGGCGGCTGGCGGCGCGAATCCGGTTATCCGGTTCGACCGCATCCTGAAGGGGCAGGGGACTGGTTCGAATGATTTTTTGTGCGGACCTGCTGTACCTCTTCCTCGTTGATGCCGAGGGCGAGGAGGAAGCCTGAAGTGTGAAGCTGCAAGCGGGGCAAGGGGAATCTGCGTTTTTTTGTTTCCAGGTGCCCGCTCCCTTGCAGCTCGCTGTCTACCTCAAAAGTTCGGCGGTGACAGGGCTTCATCAGGAGGAGTTGCTAAACTGAAGGACTTGCTGCAGAGTATCTCTCGTCAAGCTGTCTGCAAGTGGAAAGGAAAACCCTGATGGACCATCTCAGCCTCGCTGCCGCCCTGATCGCGATTACCATCCTGACCCTCACTCCAGGGGTCGATACCATGCTGATCATCCGCAACACTGCCCGCGGCGGCTGGCGCGACGGCGCGGTCAGCAGCCTCGGCATCTGCTCGTCGCTCTTTCTCCATGCCGGGATCTCGGCGGTGGGGATCTCTGTGATTCTGATGCAGGTTGTCTGGGCTTTCAGCCTGCTGAAATTGGCTGGCGGAGCCTACCTGGTCTGGCTGGGCCTGACCAGTCTGCGCAAGGGCCTGCGGCGCGAAATCTTCGAACTGGAGCAAGGCCGGATGGCGACTCTGGAAGGTTTCGCGGCCGGACGTTCCTTGCGCGAGGGCTTCCTCTCCAACCTGCTCAATCCCAAGGCGGTGGTTTTCTACATGGCCTTCCTGCCGCAGTTCATCGACCCGGCCCGATCAGCCTTGCTGCAATCGTTTTTCCTGGCCGGGTGCCATTTTACCATCGCCATGCTCTGGCAGTGCCTGCTGGCGCTGATGGTCCGGCAGGTCAAGGGTTGGTTGCAGCGTCCGCGGGTCAGCCAGTGGTTCCACGGCCTCACCGGCACGGTGCTAGTCGCCCTCGGCCTGCGCATGGCGGTGAAGCATCAGTAGCGGCAAGTCATTGACGGGCTGACAGACTCCCGACCTCGGCGCGTTTCTCGCGCGCCAGCACCCAGAAAATCAACAGCAGAAAACTCGACCCGGCAATGGCGAAGATGAAACCGTGGCGGAAGGTGTCCTGGAAGGCGTAGCTGGTTGCCTGCAGCTGCTGAACCTTGCCCAATATCAGTTGCGCGGCAACCTGCGGATCGACCGGGAGGTTGGCGCTGAGCTGGTGCCCCCAACTGGAGAACTGGCTCAGCAGGTGCGGCAGGTTCTGCATAGGGGGGATGCCGTCGTAATGAACGGCAGTGCTTCTCTCCAGGGTGTTGGTGGCAATGGCGGTGCCGAGGGAGCCGCCGACGAAACGCAGGTAGTGCATCAGGCTGACTCCCTGGGCCGTACGCGCTCCGAGGTTGCGAAGCGCCAGGGCTGACAGCGGCGCGAAGAAGGCGCCGAGACTGATGCCGAGCGGGATGGTCAGCAGCGCCGCCCGGGTGGATGGGGTGTAGTAGTTGAGAGAAGGAAGCAGCCAGTAGCTGGTAACCAGGTAGAGCGCGGTGCTGCATGCCAGCACTTTCTGCGGTCCGTAACGGTCGCTGAGGATGCCGGCCAGCGGTGAGAAAATGGCGATGAAAATAGCGAAGGCGAGCATGTGCAGCCCGGTGTCAAAGGTGCTCAGCCCTTTCAGGTTCTCGTAGTAAAGCGGCAGCAGGTAGAAGATCTGGTAGATCGACAGGCCGAGGACCAGGAAATAGAAGCCCATCGACAGGGAATAGACCTTGTCGCGGAAGATGGCGACGTCGATCAGCGGCTTTTTCGCCCGCAGTTCGTTGGCCAGGTAGAGCAGCAGCAGGATGGCGCTGGCGTAGCCGAGAACCCCGATCAGGGTCGACTGCCCCCAGCCGAGCTGCTGTCCCTTGGAGAGCAGCACCAGCAGGCTGACAGTGAAGCCGCCGAGAAGCAGGTAACTGAGGAAATTGAATTCGAGTCGTCTGGTGTGGCCGGGCAGCTTGGGCAGCAGCATCGCTCCGGCCAGCAGGTTCAGGGCCCCGGTCGGCAGATTGATGAAGAAGACCCAGCGCCAGTTCAGATGTTCGGTGATCCAGCCGCCGACGGTCGGCCCGAGGGACGGGGCGAAGCTGACGCCCATGGCGTAGATACCCATCGCCAGTCCGCGTTTTTCAGGAGGGTAGATCAGGAACAGGATGGTCTGGGCCGAGGCCATGATCAACGCCTCGCCGAGGCCCTGCAGCACCCGGGCGCCGATCATCTCGCCCAGAGTGCCCGCCAGACCGCAGAAGAAACTGGCGCCGGTGAAGACCACCAGTCCGATCAGGAACAGGCGCTTGAGACCCAGTACCGCACCGAGGCTGTGAGTCAGCAGCAGGCCGACCGCCGCCGCCGTCATGTAGGCGGTGATCACCCATTGTACGCCATAGAGGTCGGTTGCCAGCGGCCCCATCATTTTCGGCACCACCACGTCGACCACAGTGGTGTCGAGGATTGCCATGAAGGAGCCGACCATGACGATCAGGGTCAGCACCACCCGGTAGCCGGTGGATATCTCCTTGTAAATTTCAGGTGGGGCGTTCATCTATAAATCCTTGAAGAAATCTCAACGGAGAGTCGCAGAGGAGCAGAGATGGAGAGAGGCTTTGAGGTTTAAACCCAAAAGCAAAAAGTCTTTCTCTGCGTTCTCTCCCTCTTTGCGCCTCTGCGTTAAATTCAACTCTTGCTGCGCCTGATTTCGATCTCGCCACCCAGGCCCACCCGCAGCAGTTCCCGCGGTCCCCCGGTGATGCGGATGCGGACCGGAATGCGCTGCGCGACCTTGGTGAATTCCCCGGCGGAAATATCCCGCGGGGCAAGGGCGAAGGTCGCCGCCGACGCCGGCAGGATCTGTTCGACCTCGCCCTGCCAGTGCAGGTCAGGGTAGGCGTCCATACTGATGCTGACTGCGGCGCCGGGGTGAACTCCTTCCAGCTTGTTCTCCTCCAGCAGCGCATTGAGGTAGAGATCGGCGGGATTGACCAGGGCGTAGACCGGTTGGCCGGGGGAGACCTGGCTGCTGGGGGTGACCAGCCGTTTGGCGACCCGTCCTTCGATGGGACTGAACAGGCTGGTGTTGCGCAGATCCCGCCGGGCCTTGTCCAGCCCGGCCTGCAGCCGCTTGACATTCTGCTCCGCGCCTTTCAGCTGCTGATCGAGTTCGGCCAGTTGCTTCAATTGCGCCCGGGCCAGTTGACGTTTAAGCCGGGCGGTGGTTATGGCCGGGTCGAGAGCCTGTTTACCGCTTTCAAGGGCGCGCAGTTCGGCCTGCTTGCTGTCGAGTTCCGTTTCCAGGGATTCGAGCCGATGGCGGGCGATGACCTGCTGCTTGAGCAGATTGCGATAACGTTGTCGATCGCGCTGCAACTGCTCAATGAGCATTTTCAGGCTGTCACTGCGGGCCTGTTGCGCCTGTTGCTGATGCTGCAGCCGCTTGATGTTTTCAGCCGCCATCCGCACCTGCAGGTTCAGTGCTTTGCTGAGCCGCTGACGTTTGAGCAGCAGGGCGGCGCGTTGCCGGTCGGCGGTGTTCAACTCGGCCTGCAGCCGCTCCACTTCCAGCCTGTAGGGGGCGGGGTCGACCCGGGCCAGCAGTTCTCCCTTGTGAACCGTTTCCCCCTCTTTTTTCTTCAGTTCCAGCAGGGTGCCGCCGACGCGGTCGAAGCCGACCTCGGTGAGGCTGTCGCTGGCGACGAAAACGGCATTGGTGACGGCAAAATTAAGGCGATGATGGATGAAGCGGGCCAGCCCGACGAGCAGGATGATCACCATCGCCAGCAGCACGATTTGCGAGAGGCGGCGCCGATTCAACGGGGATTTTTTTTCGGTCATTGATTTCCTCCAGGCAGCAGGGCAACGATATGTTCGGCAATGACGACCGGATTGTCGTGCTGCGGTTGATATCCGGGGAGAAAACGCCTGAGTCCGGCATTTTGAAAATGTTGCATCACCAGGCCGATAATCGAGCCGGCCAAAAGAAAGGGATCGAACTGCGGTGCAAGCTCACGACAGAGTCGTTGCAGCTCGCGGGTCACTTCGCTGAAGACCGATTCGGCGGTCAACTGCAGTCGCTGCCGGTCACCGTCGAGCAGCTCGCGCTGCAGCAGTCGCTGAAAGGTGCGATCCTCCGTCAGTTGCCGGCACAACGTCTCGACCAGGTTCCGCAGCCGCCGGTCGGCGGGACCGTCTTCCCTCAGCAGGGTCAGCAGCTGGGCCGTACGGTCAGCAAAGGCCTGTTTCATCGCCGCCAGGTAGAGGGCCTGTTTGTCCGGAAAATGATGGTAGAGGCTGGCGCTGCTCTGCCCGCAACTGCGGGCGATATCCCGCATGCTGACCCCGTTGTAGCCGGATTCGGCAAACAGGGGGATGGCGCGGTCGAGAATGGCATCGCGGCTCAGGTTGGCGCGTCTGCTCATGATGTTCCTCCCGAAACGGCGTCATCTCCCCGCGCATGTCGCAACAGGGCGAGGGCGCGCAGATAGTCGTAATGGGCCGACTGCAGGTCGGTTTCGGCCCGGGTCAGAAGAGTGCGGGCGTCGAGCAGGTCGCTGGTGGAGATCAGGTTTTCACGGAATTGCAGGGTCGAGAGACGGTGATTCTCCCGCGCCTGTCTGAGAGCCGCCTCGGCCGTGGTCTGGTTCTGTCGCGCGACATCGAGTTGCTCGAGAGCCGCTTCGACTTCCAGCCGGACCTGGTCCTGCAGAGTCCTGAGCGCCTGCTCGCCGGCGCTGATCTGGTGACGGGCGGCAATGGCGCGGGCGCGGTCGGCGCCCGCAGCGAACAGGTTCCAGTCCAGTTGCAGGCCGATACTGGCATTGTCCCGGTTGCGGTAGGGGTTGTCGTTGGTCGCGATGTCGGTGCCGTCGCGCTGATAGCTGCCGACCAGGCTGACGCGGGGATAGAAACGACTCTGTTCCAGCCTGAGGCGTTCCCCGGCCATGGCGATCGCGCGTCGCGCCGCATTGATTTCCGGCCGTTTCCGCAGCGCTCCGGCTTCAAGCTCTGCAAGCTCCAGGGAGGGAGGCGGCGGGAGATCCGGCGCGCTCAACTGGAGAGATTCCCGGCGGGGGAGGCCGATCAGCAGTGCCAGCCGACTGTTGGCCAACCGCTGCTCTCCGGCCATCTTTTTACGCCGCAACTCCGCCTGGGCGAGGGCGACTTCGGCCTTGAGCAGGTCATTGCGCGGAATCAGCCCCTGCTCGAACAGCGCGCGGGCATCCTGCAGATGTTCCTGCAGTTGGTCATGTTCCTCGTCGGCCAGCCGCAGCCGGTCACCGGCCTCCAGCAGATCGAGATAGCGCAGGCTGGTTTCCAGCAGCAGGTCACTGCGGGCCTGCCGCAGGTCGAAATCAGCCAGGTCGACCTCAAGCCGGGCCAGGTTCTGTCGGGCGCTGAGGGCGTAACCGGTGAACAGCGGCTGGATCAGGTCAAGCTCGTAGTGATAGATGCTGCGGTCGTTGACTGGAAACTCCAGACCGTCGAACCGTTCAATGGGCTGATCGCGCAAATAGTTGCCGGTGGCCTTGAAGTCGAGCCGGGGCAGACGGTCGGCGCTTGCGGCGCGGGCCTGGTACTGCCGGCTGCGCAGGGTTTCCTGTCGCTGCTTGATGGCACTCTGGTTCTGCAGGGCCAGCTGTCGGGCGGTCGTCAGGTCAAGGGGACGGGCCTGGGCCGTTGCCGTCACAAAACAGAGAAACAGGAGGACAAGAATTGATGGGCGCATGGTTGACCTCGGACAATGAATTAAAACGAACGTTCGATAAAATAAGTCGCGGAAGCCACGGCGTCAAGGGGGAATTTTTTTTCCCGGCAAAAAGGCCGACGAGATAGAATGCGCCCAGAGGAGGATGGCATGAACAATCACCGTCTGGTTTATTCTGATGACATCGGCAGCCGCTGTCCGAAATGCGGCAAAACGTTGCAGAAATGCATTTGCCGCGCGAGCGGAGAGCCGGTCGGCGACGGCCGGGTGCGGGTGGCGCGGCAGACCAAAGGGCGCAAGGGGAAGGGCGTCAGTCTGATTGCCGGACTGCCGCTGGCGGAAAAAGAGTTGAAGGCGCTGGCTAAAGAGTTGAAGCAGCGTTGCGGCTGCGGCGGCACAGTCAGGGAGGGGATCATCGAACTCCAGACCGACCAGCGCGATCTGCTGGTGGAGGAACTGAAGAAACGTGGCTACCAGGCCGGAAAGGCGGGAGGCTGACCATGGCCGGAACCATCCATCGCTCCGTCTGTCCCTACGACTGTCCCGACGCCTGCGGCCTGCTGGTCGAGGTCGAAGACGGCCGCGTTGTCAGCGTCAAGGGCGATCCCGAACATCCCTTTACCCGCGGCATCCTCTGCGCCAAGATGCAGCATTACGAGCGCACTGTTCATTCACCACGACGTCTGTCGCAACCGTTGGAGCGTTGTGGCCCCAAGGGGAAGGGCAGCTTTAAGCCCATCAGCTGGGCGGCGGCGATTGAACGGATCGCAACAGAATGGCAGCGCATCATTGCCGATTCAGGTCCCGAAGCGATTCTTCCCTATTCCTATGCCGGCACCATGGGGGTTCTGCAGCGCAACGCCCTGATCCCTTTCTTCAACCGCATGGGGGCCTCAAGGCTGGAGCGAGGCATCTGCACCCCGGCCAAGGATGAAGGCTGGCGGGCGGTGATGGGGGAGACTCCCGCTCCGGCACCGGAACGGGTTCTGGACAGTGATCTGGTGATGCTCTGGAGCAGCAACGCCGCGGCCACCAACCTGCATTTCCTGCAGCTGGTGAAACAGGCGAAAAAACGGGGCGCCAGGGTCTGGATGATCGACCTCTACCGTAACGCCGGCAGCGGGGTGGCCGATGAGGTTTTCTGCGTCAGGCCGGGCAGCGACGGCGCCCTGGCACTGGGGCTGATGCATCTGCTGGTGCGCAACGGGCGCTGCGATGATGCCTTTCTTGCTGAAAAGGTACAGGGTTTTATCGAGTTGAAGGAGCAGGTCCTTCCCGACTACCCGCCGGAGCGGGTGAGTGCTCTCACCGGTTTGACCGTCGAACAGCTCGAACAGATGGCCCATGCCTTTGCCGTGGCAAAGGCTCCCTTCATCAGCCTCGGCGGCGGGCTGGCGCACTACAGCAACAGTGCCATGACGGTGCGCAGTATTGTCGCTCTCCCGACCCTGACCGGGGCCTGGGAACGGGGCGGCGGTTGTTTCGTCGGTACCAGCACCGGGGCCGCCTTGCCGATGGCGAAAATAACCCGTCCCGATCTGTTGTGCGGTTCTCCGCGCAGCATCAACATGAGCCAGCTCGGCGATGCCCTGATGCGGCTGGATGATCCGCCGGTCAGGAGCCTCTACATCAGCCATTCCAACCCGGCGGTGGTGGCCCCGGATCAGAACCGGGTCCTTCAGGGCCTCGCGCGCGAGGATCTCTTCACCGTGGTCCACGAGCGTTTCATGACCGACAGTGCCCGTTATGCCGACATCCTGCTGCCGGCGACCAGTTCCCTCGAATACGGCGATCTGTTTCGCTCCTACGGCAGCTACTGCGTGCAGCGCACCTGCTCCGTGATTCCTCCGGTCGGAAAGAGCAAGTCGAATCGCGAGGTAATTCGGCTGCTGGCTGCGGCCATGGACTACAGGGAGGATATCTTCTTCCGGGATGACGAGGAGATGATCGCCGAGCTGCTGGCCGAACCGAACGACTGGTGGGCCGGGGTCGACCGACAGGCGTTTCAGGAAGGCCGGCCGGTGGTCCTTACTCCGCCGCGAGCGGGCCGCTTTCATACGCCGTCGGGAAAAATAGAGATTCTCAATCCGCGACTGCGGGATCCCCTGCCGTGCTACCTGGAACCGTATCGTGATGAACTGCCGCTGCAACTGGTCACCGCTCCGGCGCTGAAGACTCTCAATTCCACCTTCTTCGAGCGGGATGAGTTGCGCGAACCGCAGATGTCCATCCGGGTGCATCCCGCAGAGGCCGAACGGCGCGGGCTGGAAGACGGCGGATCGGTTCACGTGTTCAATGCTCTGGGCGAGGTTGAGTTCGTGTTGCGGATTGACGAGAAGGTGCCGTCGGGGCTGGCGGTGGCCGAAGGGGTCTGGTGGCGTGAGTTCGCTCCCGGCGGACGGACTGTCAACGCCCTCACGTCCCAGCGACTCACCGATCTTGGCGGCGGCAGCACCTTTTACGATAATCGGGTCGACATCCGCCGTTGTTGAGGAGCGGTTGTCGCCTGCCCCGCTTCGCATAAACAGTAACGCCCCCGGAGAAAAAGACCGGGGGCGTTGTTTTTGATCGGGATTCAGTTGCCGCTAGGCCCGCCCGGGTCGGACGGGGTTACAGGATCTGGCTCAGGAACAGCTTGGTGCGCTCGTTCTGCGGGTTGTCGAAGAATTCGTGCGGGGTGTTCTCCTCGACAATCTGGCCCTCATCCATGAACATCACCCGGTCGGCGACGCTCTTGGCAAAACCCATTTCATGGGTGACCACCAGCATCGTCATGCCCTCGTCGGCGAGGTCGATCATGACGTCGAGCACCTCCTTGACCATCTCCGGGTCAAGGGCGCTGGTCGGCTCGTCGAACAGCATCACGTTCGGTTTCATGCACAGACTGCGGGCGATGGCGACCCGCTGCTGCTGACCGCCCGAGAGCTGCCCCGGGTATTTCTTGGCCTGTTCGGCGATCTTGACTTTTTCCAGGAACATCATCGCCGTCTCCTCAGCCTCCTTCTTCGGTTCCTTGCGCACCCAGATCGGCCCCAGGGTCAGGTTTTCAAGGATGGTCAGGTGGGGGAAGAGGTTGAAGTGCTGGAAGACCATGCCGACCTCGGCGCGGACCTTTTCAATATTCTTGATGTCATTGGTCAATTCGATGCCGTCGACGATGATCCGGCCGCGCTGATGTTCCTCCAGGCGGTTGATGCAGCGGATCATGGTTGATTTTCCCGACCCGGACGGGCCGCAGATGACGATCCGTTCACGGCGGGCAACCTTCAGGTTGATGTCAGAAAGAACATGAAAGTCTCCGTACCATTTGTGCATGCCGATCAGTTCGATAATCGGCTGGTCGATGGTCGAGGCGGTCTTTTGTGCGGTTGTATCAGTCATGGCAAATCTCGTTGCTCGGGTCAGCGGCCGGTGTGCAGGGCCTTTTCAAGTTTACGGCTGTAGCTCGACATGGCGTAGCAGAAGATGAAATAGAGGACCGCCAGGAAGAGATAGGCCTCGCTGGAAAAACCCATCCATTTCGGATTGGAGAGGGTGACCTTGGTGGTTTTCAGCACATCGTAGAGGGCGATGATGACGACCAGCGAGGTGTCCTTGAAGGCGGAGATCAGGATGCCTACACTTGGCGGAATGACGATCTTCAATGCCTGCGGCAGGATGATCAGGCGCATCGCCTGGCTGTAGTTGAGGCCGAGGGAGTCGGCTGCCTCATACTGTCCCTTGGTGATCGCCTGCAGGCCGCCGCGGACCACCTCGGCGATATAGGCGGCGGTGAAGATGATGATCGCCACCTGGGCGCGCAGCACCTTGTCGATGGAGATTCCCTCGGGAAGGAACAGGGGAAACATGATCGAGGACATGAACAGCATCGAGATCAGCGGCACACCGCGGATCAGCTCGATATAGACCACGCACAGCGACTTGATCGCCGGCAGTCTCGATTGTCTTCCCAGCGCGAGCAGAACGCCGAGCGGGTAGGCGCCGACCATGCCGAACAGGGAGAGCATCAGGGTCAGCGGCAGACCGCTCCACTTGGCGGTTTCAACCACCGGCAGGCCGAGCCCGCCGTGCATCAGCCAGCCCATGACAAACAGGCCGGCGGTCCAGATCGGGAACAGCAGCCGGTTCCAGCTGCGGCGGTTCTGGGAATAGAGGACCAGCGCCAGCAGCAGAATCATCGCTGTCAGCGGGCGCCACTGCTGGTCTTCGGGGAAGAAGCCGAAGAAGATGAAGCGGGCGTTGGCCGGGATAATCGACCAGCAGGCGCCGTCGATATCACGGCAGGCTGCGGCATCGCTCAGCCAGAGGCTGTCAACGAAGGCCCACTTGATCAACGGCGGGACCACCAGGTAGAGGCTGTAGATGGTCAGGATGGTCAGCAGCGAGTTGAACCAGTTGTTGAACAGGTTTTCCCGCAGCCAGCCGAGGACACCCACTTCGGTGACCGGCGGCTTGAGATATTCACGGCTTGTCGAGGTGTTGTTGTCAGTCATCGTCTCACCTCTCCACGATAGCCATTTTTTTGTTGTACCAGTTCATGAAAAATGAGGTCGACAGGCTGAAAAAGAGATAGACAGCCATGATCAGGGCGACCCCTTCGATTGCCTGCCCGGTCTGGTTGATGGTGGTGTTGGCGACGGAGACGAAGTCGGCGAAGCCGATGGCGATGGCCAGGGAACTGTTCTTGGTCAGGTTGAGCATCTGGCTGGTCAGGGGCGGAATGATCACCCGCAGCGCCTGCGGCAGCACCACCAGGTGCAGAACCTGGCCGGGGCGCAGGCCGATCGACATCGCCGCCTCGATCTGGCCGCGGCTGACCGACTGAATACCGGCGCGGACGATTTCAGCGACGAAGGCCGAGGTGTACAGGACCAGGCCGATCAGCAGGGCACTGAATTCGGGGGTGACCGCCATCCCGCCGCGGAAATTGAAGCCGCGCAGGACCGGAATATCCATTGCCGTCGGCGCACCGTAGGCCAGCCACACCAGTGCCGGCAGCAGCAGGCAGAGACCGAGGCCACTGCGTACCACCGGAAAGATCTGGCCGGTGAGATCCTGTCGTTTGCGTGCCCAGCGGGCCAGCAGCCACCAGAGTATAACGGCCGCCACCAGAGCCCACAGCATCGGGGTATGGGCGGGGTGTGCTTCCGGGACGGCAAAGATCAGGCCGCGGTTGCAGAGAAACACTCCCGGCAGCGGGTTGAGTGCCTGGCGCGGCGCCGGAAATGCCTCGTAGAAGATGGAGTACCAGAAAAACAGTTGCAGCAGCACCGGGATGTTCTGCATCACCTCGATAAATCCCCCCGCCAGGCGCGAAACAATCCAGTTGTGCGAGAGACGGGCGATGCCGACGACCACCCCCAGAAGGGTGGTCAGAATGATGCCGATGAAGGAGACCTTGAGGGTATTCAGGGCACCCGCCAGCAGGGCCCTGGCATAGGTGTCGGCGGCCGAGTAGTCAATCACCGATTCACCGATTTCAAAACCGGCCTCGTTGTGCAGAAAGCTGAAGCCGGTGGCGATCGACTGGCGTTTCAGGTTGGCCTGGGTGTTGCTGAACAGCACGTAGCCGATGCCGAGCACCAGCAACAGGACGGCGATCTGGAAAATAACACCGCGTTTTTCCGGGTTGCGCCAGAAGGGAACGGTACTTGACGTGATGTCAGGTGTTGCCTTGGGTTCGTTGCTCACGTTTCAATTTTTCGGGTTATGGGTTGAGGCTGAACCGGCGCTCATTGCACCGATGTAAATAAAAAAAGGGGGGGAGCCGACCTTGCGGACGGCTCCCCCGGTTCTGCAATGGTTTATTTGAACGGCGGTGAATACATCAGTCCACCGTTGGTCCAGAGGGCATTGAGGCCGCGCTCGAGGCCGAGGGTGGTTTTGGGGCCGACGTTGCGATCGAAAACCTCGCCGTAATTGCCGACCTGCTTGATGATATTGTAGGCCCACTTCTCATCCAGTCCCAGAGCCTTGCCGTTGCCGGGAATGACGCCGAGGAAGCGTTTGATCGCGGGATTCTTGCTCTTGAGCATCTGGTCGACGTTTTTCGAGTTGATCCCCAGTTCTTCCGCATTGATCATCGCCAGTACGGAGAAGTCGACGATATCGCGGAACTGGTCGTCGCCATGACGAACGGCAGGAGCGAGGGGCTCCTTGGAGATGATTTCCGGCAGAATGACGTAATCTTTCGGGTTCGGGGCCACGGCGCGGGTGCCGGCCAGCTGGGAGGCATCCGAGGTCAGTACGTCGCAACGACCGGCGAAGAAGGTCTTGGCCAGCTCCGTGGTGTTTTCGATGACGACCGGCTTCCATTTCATATTGTTGGAGCGGAAGAAGTCGGCGGCATTCTGCTCGGTGGTGGTGCCGGGCAGGACGCAGACGGTGGCGCCGTCAAGCTCCTTGGCGCTCTTGACGCCGAGCTTCTTGGGAACCAGGAAGCCCTGACCGTCATAGTAGTTGACATGGACGAAGTTCAGTCCGAGCTGGGTTTCTCGGGTCAGGGTGCGGGTGGCGTTGCGGGTCAGGACGTCGATCTCGCCCGACTGCAGGGCGGTGAAGCGCTGCTGGGCGGTCAGGGGGGTGAACTTGACCTTGCTGGCATCGCCGAAGATTGCCGCGGCGATGGCTCGGGCGGTGTCGACGTCCAGGCCCTTCCAGACCCCTTTTTCATCCGGCATGCCGAAGCCGAAGACGCCGCCGTTGACGCCGGCCTGGATAAAACCCTTTTTCTTGACCGCGTCAAGGTCCTTGCCGGCAAAGGCAAGCCCCGCGGGCAGTAACGAAAGACACATCATCAGTGCCACGATTTTTACCAGTTTCATCCGTTTCCTCCTCTGTTGTCGTTGGGTGGTTGAGAAAACAGCCGGGTTGACCCGGCCATCAATAAACCGATGTTAACTGCTTTTCGGCAAATAAAAAGTCGAAGTACCCGAAACGGCTGCATTTTCTGGCCGTTTGCGGTGGAATATTGGCAATACCAAACCGGGATTCAATCTCGACAAACAGTGTTTTGTAAAATAAGGCAGGGACAGCGGTGCTGTCAAACAGAAACTGCAACCGGTGCGAAGGTCGTGTTCAGGGCGGGGAGGGGGATGGAAACAGAGGTCGCGTCAGCCGCGGTTCTCCAGAGTTGTGGTCTGGATGGACGACTCGGGGACAGAGGGATTGCCCCCCCAGGAGACCAGCAGCAACGAGGCCCAGACCAGGCCGATGACAACAACCAGCAGACGTATCAACATGGGCAGGTAATCTAGCGAAACCGGCGTCGGAAATCAAGTCAAAAGAAGGACGACCGGGAGCTTGTTTCGACAATCGGTTTCATGTTATTTTTCAACGCCGCGCAGCGCATCAACCGAAGGCCCGTCCATTTCTGGAAGAGGGCTGTTTTTGTCCTGAATCCGTGAATCATTTCGCCGGTTCAGGTTTGTTTTTTCAAGAGGTCCCCTTGGTCGATTTCCATACACTCAATCCTGAACAGTATGCCGCCGTTGAACACGGCGATGGTCCCCTGCTGCTGCTGGCTGGTGCCGGGTCCGGCAAGACCCGCGTCATCACCTACCGGATTGCCTACCTGGTGCTTGAGCGCGACATCCATCCGGGGCATATCCTCGCCATGACCTTCACCAACAAGGCGGCGCTTGAGATGCGCGAACGGGTTGCCGGTCTGATCGGCCGCAAGCGTACCGCGGCCATGACCATTGCCACCTTTCACTCCCTCTGCGTGCAGATTCTCAAGCAACATATCGATCGGCTCGGCTACAAAAGAAATTTTTCCATCTATGCCGCCGCCGACCAGGTCCGGCTGATCAAGGATCTCATCGACCGGCATGTCAACAGCGGTGACCGGCGGATCGACGCCGACCGCATCCTCTGGATTATCTCCGATGCCAAAAACCGGCTGATTGCTCCGGAGGACTTCGTCCCGTTCCATGGTGATGAATACCAGCTGGCGGCAGCGACGGTCTATCCCGCCTACCAGAAGGCCCTCAAGGCTTTCAACGCGGTTGATTTCGACGATCTGATCATGTTGACCACCAGGTTGTTCAGGGATCATCCCGAGGCGTTGGAAGCCTGCCGGCAGTGTTACCGCTACCTGCTGGTGGACGAATACCAGGATACCAACGCCGCTCAGTACCAGCTGCTGCGGCAACTGGCGGCGCATGGCAATCTCTGCGTGGTCGGTGATGATGATCAGTCGATCTATGGTTGGCGCGGCGCCGATCTCGGCAATATCCTCGATTTTGAAAAGGACTTTCCCGGGACCCGGACCATCCGCCTGGAACAGAACTATCGCTCGACCGGCAATATTCTGGCGGCCGCCAACGCGGTGATCCGGTGCAATACCCGGCGCAAGGTGAAAAAACTCTGGACCGCTGACGGGGCCGGTGAGCCGCTGGAGATGATCGTCTGCCGCGATGAGGAGGATGAGGCCCTGCAGGTGGTCGAGCGTCTTCAGGTCGAACACTACCGGGGCCGGCCATGGAAGCATTTTGCCATTCTTTATCGCACCAACATCCAGTCGCGGGCTTTCGAGGAGCAGTTGCGCTACCTGGATGTCCCCTACCGGCTGGTCGGCGGCCAGCAGTTCTACGACCGCAAGGAGGTCAAGGATGCCGTCGCCTACCTGAAGGTGCTGCTCAACCCTTCCGACGAAGTCAACCTGCTGCGTATCCTCAACTATCCGAAACGCGGCATCGGTACCACCAGTGCCGACCGCCTGATTCAACGCTCAAGCGACCGCGACTGTTCCCTGTGGGAGGTGCTGCGCGATCCGTCGGGTGTCGACCTGAGTGACCAGGTGCGGGCGTCTCTGGCGCTCTTCGTGCGCCTGATCGAAACCTGGCGGTACCGGTTGCGCGACAGCCTTGATCTGACCGCCTCGGTTGCCGAGCTCTTCCGGGAACTCGACCTGGACGGGGAGATCAACCGTTCGACCGATGACCGGATCAAGGCGGAACGACGGCGCGAGTTTCTGCAGGACGTGATCAACGCCCTGGCTTCCTATCAGCAGCGCGAAGCGGAACCGACCCTCGCCGGGTTCCTGGAAAAAGTCTCCCTGCTCGATGATGAGCAGCAGGATGACAAGGACGCTGACGAAGAGGATGTTGTCACCCTGATGAGCCTGCACAGCAGCAAGGGACTCGAGTTCCCGATGGTTTTCCTGGTCGGGATGGAAGAGGAATACCTGCCGCACAAGAATTCTCTCGAGGCCGCGGCCGACGGTGGTGAAGCCACCGCTCCGATCGAGGAAGAGCGGCGGCTCTTTTATGTCGGTATCACCCGGGCGCGGCGGCAGCTGGTACTGACCCGCGCCGAGGAACGAAAAAAATACGGCAAGGCCCTCAAGCGCGAGCCGAGCCGTTTCCTTGCCGAGATTCCCGAGGAACTGCTGCAGGCGCGCAGTTCTTCGGTGCCGCGTCAGACCAGTGAAGCCGAGCAGCAGCAACAGGCCGGTCATTTTTTCAGTGGGATTCAGTCCCTGCTGGGAGAGTGAGTCTGTAATCGTTGTGTTCCCTGATTCAGGTTAAGAACTGAGCGCATCGGGTCGAAGAGTTGAAAGAGTTACCGGGTGGATGAACACCCCAACTTTTTCCACGAGGCGGCCATGTTGCCGAAACCTGAGGACAGCCTGTTTTTTCAGAACCTGCCGCTGCCAGCCCTGCTGGCCGATGCCGCGGCCGAAGTCATCGCTGTCAACCCCTTGTTCCGACAGCGTTACGCGTCCACGTTGTCCAGCCGTCATTCCTTTGATATCCACCCGGGAGACAACCTCCCCTGGTTGCAGCCGGTGCTGCAGACGGTTGCCTCCGAGCCGGTCCGGGAGGACTCGGTCATCGGCCCCTGCGGACGACGGCAGCGGGTTCTGCTCAGCCGTCTGGATATGGAAGGCAGGTCGCTGTGGCTGGTACTCTTCCCCGACCGGAACGGAGCCGGCGACAGGGAGGCGGATCTTTGCCCGGCGATCTTTGACAGCCTGCCCGATCCGGTCTGTGTGCTCGATGTCAAAACGTTTTGTATCCTGGGCGCCAACCGGGCTTTCCAGGAAAAATTTGCCGGTTCCACCGGTAGCGACCTGGTCGGCAGCACCTGTCATGAGGTGACCCACCATTCGCCGACGCCCTGCAGTCTCAGCGAGCATCATTGCGCGCTGCGAGAGGTGCTGCGCACCGGGAAGACGGTACGTACCGATCATCTGCATACCTCTTCTGACGGGGATGAACAGGTTTTCGAGGCTATCGCCACACCGTTGCGCGACACCACCGGGGCCATCAGTCGGGTGGTTTATATTCTGCGCGATGTCAGCGACAAGTGCCGTTCGGCGGATGAAATCCGGCAGCTTTCCAATTACGACAAGCTGACCGGGCTGCCCAACCGGGTGCTTTTTCAGGAGCGCCTGCGCCAGGATATTGAACGGGCGGGGCGCGACAGCTTTTCGATTGCGGTGATGTTCCTTGACCTGGATCGCTTCAAAGGCATCAACGATACGCTCGGCCACAATGTCGGCGACAAGCTGCTCAAGGCGGTCGGGTTGCGGCTGGCGGATTGTCTGCGTCGTCATGACCTGGTGGCTCGGGTCGGTGGTGATGAGTTTGTCGTAGTGTTGCCGCGATTGAATGTCGAGGATGAGGCGCACGTGGTGGTGAAGCGGACCCTGGAATCGTTGTCGGAGGCGTTCGATATTGACGGGCAGGAGGTCTTCTGCACTGTCAGTATCGGCCTGGCATTTTATCCGAATGACGGCCAGGACGAGGATGCCCTGTTGAAGAACGCCGAGTTCGCCATGTATCAGGCCAAGGAACATGGGCGCAACACCTGGCAGCGTTTCTCGCTGGAGACCAACGCCGGTGCGGTGGAGAAACTGGTGCTGGAAACCGGCCTGCGTCATGCCCTGGAGCGGGGTGAATTATTTCTGCATTACCAGCCGCAGGTGAGAACGTCCGACGGGCACCCGGTCGGTGCCGAGGCTCTGTGCCGCTGGCAGCATCCCTACCTCGGGCTGGTGCCGCCGATTAAGTTCATTCCATTGGCCGAGGAAACCGGCCTGATTCTGCCGATCGGCGCCTGGGTGCTGGAAGAGGCCTGCCGCCAGAGTGTCGCCTGGCAGGAGCAGGGTTTGCCGCCGGTCCGCATCGGCATCAATCTTTCCGGTCGCCAGTTCAAAGACAGGCATCTGGTCGACAAGATTGCCGAAATCCTGGACCGGACCGGTGTCGATCCGGACCTGGTTGAGCTGGAACTGACAGAAAGTATGTTGATGGATGACGCTCGCGGGACGGCCGAGATGTTGCATAAGCTGCGTGGCCTCGGCGTCCATCTGGCGATCGACGATTTCGGTACCGGTTATTCATCTCTCAGCTACCTGAAGCATTTTCCTATCGATCGGGTGAAAATTGATCGTTCCTTCGTGATGGATCTTGAGGGGGGGGGAGACGATGCCGCCATCGCCGGTGCCATCATCGCCATGGCGCAGAGTCTCAACCTGGCGACCCTTGCCGAGGGAGTCGAGACTGAGGGACAGCTCGAATTTCTGCGTGAACGGGGTTGTGAGGAGATCCAGGGTTATTACTTCGGCAAGCCGATGGCGGCCGAGGATTTTGCCGCCTACCTGCACCGGGAGGCCGGGAACAGGTCCGTGACCGGTTGAGGGTCCCTCAGGACTGTTTCAGCAGCAACAGGATGACGACGCCCGCCGCCAGAATCCCGCCGGCCAGGACAATCCAGCGTCCCGCGGATCCTCGCGGGGCGTTTGTCGTTTCCAGTTCGCCGATCACCGGAAAGCGTTCGATCACACTGCGGACATGGGGGGCGCTCCTGAGTTCTTCGGTCAGGTCGCTGCCCGCCTGATGGGTGCCCCGGTGATCGCCGTTCACCCACAGTGGGCTGTCGCTGACATCGTAAACCTTACCGTTGACGGCAAAACAGGCCCTGCGCCCGTCCCGTCCGTCGCATTGTCGTAATTCATCTCTGGTCATAGATTCTCTCATTTATGCTGAACTGTTTTTTCAACAACTTACTGGCAATTGCGTCGTAGTTGGGGTAAAAAATATGGAACTTATTAACCTTTGTGGAGGCCGTCCCGGGAAGCGATCTCCCTGACCCTGATCTGAAAACGACCATGTATCTGAATTATTTCGGCCTGGACGAAGCCCCCTTTTCCCTGACCCCCGATCCTGATTTCTACTACGGCTGTCCCGGACATCAACGTGCCCTGGATGTTCTCGCCACGGCCCTTGAGTCCGGCGAAGGCATTATCAAGATAACCGGTGAAGTCGGTACCGGCAAGACCCTGCTCTGCCGCAAGCTGCTGGAGAATCTGCGCCCGACTCACCAGACCGCCTATCTGCCGAACCCGCTGCTCGGTCCGGTTGAACTGCATCGGGCGATCGCCGAGGAGATCGTCGCCGGGGCGGTCCACGCGGGTGCCACCATGCATGACCTGCAGAAGCTGATTCAGCAGCGGGCCCTGGAACTCTATCGGGAGGGCCGGAAAGTCGTGGTCTGCATCGACGAGGCCCAGGCGATGTCGGATGTCAGCCTTGAGGCGCTGCGGCTGCTCAGCAACCTTGAGACCGAAAAACGGAAGCTGCTGCAGATCATTCTGTTCGCCCAGCCCGAACTTGACGTGCGCCTGGAGCAGACGATGTTGCGCCAGTTGCGGCAGCGCATCAGCTTCGCGCATCACCTGGTCCCGTTAAACCGGGACGGGGTTCATGACTATATCAACCACCGGGTGCTGATCGCCGGACGACGTGACGGCGCCCTGTTTACCACTCCGGCCATGGATGCCGTGGTCCGGGCCAGCAAGGGAGTTCCGCGGCTGGTCAACATTCTCTGCCACAAGGCCCTGCTGGATTGTTTCCGTCAGAATGACCGTACCGTTGACCGCCGACATGTCATTGCGGCCGTTCGGGACACCTCCGAAGTACAGAACCCCTTCCAGTGGAAACTTTCCCCCGGCCTCTTCTGGGGTATCGCTCTGGTCACCCTGGTGGAACTGGTCCTGATTGTTGTGCTGTTGAAGAACAATCTGTGACCCGGGCGCTCCCCGCACCGTTTCCCCTAGTGAGTTACCGTAAAAACACCTCCGGATAGTTAAGAAAAAAACTTAACTTTTTCAATGCGCTACCGATTGTATTGAAAGAGGGCAATAATGACGCATGGTTCGGGGAGAAGATAAGTTGGAAAAATTTTTTCAATCGGCTTGCAAACTTTGAAATTTGCGGTATGAGAAGTACCGGGGATTGTTAGGAAATAATTATTAAATAGAACCATTTTGGTTGCTTTTTGACGACTGCCACCGTCGAAGTTTTTTTATTAATCCCTGAATCAGTGAATTCATTGCCGGCGAATAGCACAAGTCATTGATCCGTCTGCACTTTCCAAAAATCATCGGCGAACCTTTGGGTGCACCTCAGATTTTTGGGAATCGTATTCAGATCAAGCCCTTGCACTCTTCTTCCGCCATGAAGCCACTGATTCAGGTAATCGGGAGGATGCCGGATTTCCCGGGATTCCCAGTAAAACAATTGAAAGAAAGCGGATCTTGTCGCCGGCCGGATCTCATCTGACAGGGTTTACCGGTTTTATGGGCAATGTTGTCCGTATGGCCGTTCGCACCAAACTTTCTGGTAAGGAGGCGCTATGAAGAATTGCTCAAGGATCTTGGCCTTGCTGGCAGCTGTGCTGCTGGTCGGCATGGTCTGCCAGGCTTCGGCCGCGACCCGGATCAGTGGGCGCGCGAGTACCGAATTCGAGTGGTATGACAATGCCGATGAGGATACGGCCACCCCGATCTACCAGTACCTGTTGTTCAATGCCACCGATATCGCCGATACGGGCTGGACTTTCCGGGGCTACGGCCGCCTGGCGGACGATCCCTCCGATGAGGCGGACGTCGATTCCGAGTTCTATTACGGGTACCTCGAAAAACGGAACCTGGTCACCGATCTCGACCTCAAGCTGGGACGGCAGTTCATTTCCACCAGCGCCGGGGCATCGGTGATGGACGGGCTCTACCTCAACTACAACAACCTGGGGCCGGTCGATCTCGCTTTCTTCGGTGGCGGGGACGTCAAGTTCGACGACAACTACAGCACCGGAGACTGGATCGTCGGCGGAGAGGTCTCTTCCGACCGCCTGATCAAGAACCTCGCAGCGGGATTTTCCTACCTGCAGAAATGGGAGGATGAAGAACTCGGCTATGAGTTGTTCGGTCTTGATCTTGACTACAACCTGCCCAACCTGATGCGCTTCTACAGCGAGACCCAGTACAGCTGGCTGACCGACGAAGTCACCTATTTTCTGCTCGGCGCCAAGTATTACCGGGATTCCAGGTGGTCGTTGCGGGCCGAATATCTCTACTCGCTGCCGGTCTTCTCTTCGACCTCGATTTACTCGGTCTTTGCCGTCGACGAATACGAAGAGGCCCTGCTCGAATTCAACTACCTGATCCAGACCGGGTTGAATGCCTACGGTCGCTATACCCACGAATTCTACCAGAGCACCAGCGATGCCGATGTCTTCGAGGCCGGGCTGGAGATGCAGCGGATCGCGAAGCTTTCCGGTTACCTGGTCGGTACCTACCGGCTGGATGAGGACGGCCAGGATCTCATGGGGATCAAGATCCGGGTCGCCTACCTGTTCCATCCCCGGTTCGAGGCCGGTATCGGCGCTCATGTCGACGTGCTGGAACGACAGATCGGTTTCCTTGGTGATCAGTACAACGATGAGGACGATACCACCAGTCAGCGTTACTGGGTTGACGCGACCGCTTACCTGACCGAGAAGATCAATCTTCAGGGAAAACTCGAAGCGGTCAAGAGCGACCTGTGGGATAAGTATTTTCGGGGCCGTTTGCGCCTGAATTACCTCTTTTGAGTAAAGGAGCAAGCATATGGTTCGCATCCTGTTGACACTTTTTATTGTTCTGGCTGCAGGCGCCCCGGCCTGGGCCGTCACTTTCAACCACAGCGAGCATGACGGTTACACTGAAGATGTCTCCTGTACGACCTGCCATGTCGAAGGCGCCCAGAGTATTGTTCCCGCCAAGAAGGTCTGTGAACAGTGCCACGATGCCGATTTCGCCAAGGGAGTTGATTACCCGAGTCTGGCCAGTCACGGACCGCTCTGGGCTTTCCAGCATCGCGCGCAGGCCAAGGGGTCTGCCATCAACTGCTCGCAGTGCCACGAACAGGATTTCTGTTTCGAATGCCATACCAACGCCGGCCGCGCCGACGAGCAGGGGTCGTTCGGCAACAATCTGGCCAATGTGCATCGCAGTGACTTCCAGGTCAGTCACCCGATCGCCGCCCGTACCGATCCGCAGCTCTGCAGCAGCTGCCATGAAACCAGTTTCTGTGCTGATTGCCACAATACCTTCAATCGCGCGGACCTGGCCTTCAAGTCCCATCGCCGCGCCTGGAGCGACCTGAAAGTCAGTCCCTCGGGTCCGGAGCATCGTTTTTACGACCAGAGCCAGTGCCAGTCCTGCCATCCGAACTCGGTGCTGCCGTCGCATGACTGGAGCGGCAGTCATGCCCGCGAGGCACGCAAGAACCTGGCGACCTGCCAGGCCTGTCACCCGGAGGGTGATATCTGTCTGAAGTGTCACAGCGCTCGTGCCGGACTGAGAGTCAATCCCCATCCCGCGGACTGGGGTGATATCAAGGGACGTCTGGATCGCGCCAGCAGCGGCAAGACCTGCCGCCGGTGCCATTAATCGAATTTCTCCAACCTAAAGGACTCAGGAGGATTTATGTCAAGAAAACTGATCGCATTCTTAGCGGCAACATTGGTGATCGCGCCCCTCTGGGGCTGCGGCAGCAACCGTGACTCCGGCGGCGGTGGAAGCACCGTGCAGACTCCCAACCAGGTCATCGCGACAGCATCCTTCGTCGGCTCGACCCGGTGTCTTTCCTGTCACAACGACAAGTCCAACTGGGGGCACACCCTGCACAAGGCGGTGCTGCGGGCACCGGGTTCCTTCTCCCCGGCTCAGGCCAAGACGGAAAGTTTTTATGCCGGAACCATCAATGCCGGTCTGACCGCCCTGATCGGCGGCCAGGTTATCTATTTTGATTATGACGGGGCGAGTTGGACAGCGAATACCGCATCCGGTCCCAATACCAAGTACCAGACCCGTATTTTCGAGCCCGCGGATAGCACCAACCCGGTTCCGGGACAATACACGTTCCAGATCACGGACGGGACAACCACCAGAAACTATAAAGTCCTCCTGACCTACGGCGGTGAGGCCAACTACAAGCAGCGTTATGTTGTGACCGGCATCGGTGCCAGCAAGCATATTTCGCCGATCCAGTACAATGACAAGGGGACCGGGGCCGATCAGTGGGTTGCCTATCACGCTGAACGCTGGTTCAATACCACCACCAACAGCCTGGCCGAACCGCCGGCCGAGGAGTCCTTCGACGGCAACTGTGCCGGATGCCATTTCACCGGCTATCAACTGGCCAAGAACGGTGCCGGTGAAGAGATCGCCGACGCGGTGGACGATATCAACGGCGCCCTCGATTTCGACGGCGACGGCAGCATGGATGAGATCAACGTCGGTTGCGAGGCCTGTCACGGCGCCGGCAGCGTTCACGCGGAAACCCAGAATCCCGCCTACATCATCAATCCGGCCGACCTGACTCCCGTTGAGGCCAACATGGTCTGCGGCCAGTGCCACATCCGCGGCAAGTCAATCGACAAATTCACCGAGTTCGCCGAGGCCACCGCCACCGCTCCGGTGCAGGCCCCGTTCCCGGCCAAGCTTGACGCTGACGGAAACCTGATGAAATTCCGTCCCGGGCTGGATGATCTGTCGACCTTCTACAGCTTTGACAGCGGTGACGGCTCAGGTGCCGGAAGCTTTACCAGCCAGTACTGGGGTGGAGAGCCCTCCAGCGGTGATTTCCAGGCGTCGGTCAAGCATCATCAGCAATATATCGATATTCTGCAGGGGCCCCATTCTCCGACCGGTTCCGATCCCGATGTGCCCCGTTGTTACACCTGTCATGATATGCACAACAATTCCGATCCCGGCGCTCACCAGGTCGTGACCAATCGCGTGGATGACGGCGTCAAGATGACGACCGCCAATGACAATGACACCCTCTGTCTCTCCTGTCATGCCGGGATGCCGGGGCCCTTTGTCAATCTGACCAAGGAAGATGTCGCCAACATGACCCCCAACGGTGCCTTCAACGATCAGATGGATGCGGTCAAGAAGGCGGTGACCGACCATACCCAGCATTACTATGATCCGACCAAGGTCGACGGTACCAGTGGCGGTGTCAGTCGCTGCTCCAAGTGCCATATGCCGAAAACCGCCAAGTCGGCGCTCAAGTATGATATCCACGCGCACACCTTCGAGGTGATCGAGCCGGCGGCTTCCAAATCGACCTCGCCTTCGGCGGGTGTCCCCAACGGCTGCACCAGCTGTCACACCGCGGCCGACGATGCGGCCCTCGATGCCCTGCAGGCCGAGTTTGACGAGAAATTCCCGAAAGGGACCGACGGCCATCTCGATGAAACCCTGCGCGACCCCAACCTCGAGTACATCGGCTGGGCGGCGACCGGCCACGCCAACTACGCCGATGACCCGTTCAACCACTGGAACGCCGACGGGTCCATTCCGACCAGCTGCGCCAAGTGTCACAGCAAGGTCGGCTTCCGGGACTGGGCCCTGGACGGCACCGTTGACGCCGCCGCGCCGATCGGCCAGGTTCTTTCCTGCGGCACCTGCCACGTTAACGGCCAGGACCCCGAAATGGGCAACGGCAACCTGGGCAGTACCGATATGCTCTATGACGACCTGGCAACCTACACCGCTCTGGCCAATGTCGTTTTCCCGAGCGGGGCGGCCCTGACGCTGAACAATGACAGCAATATGTGCATGGCCTGCCACACGGGCCGCAAGTCGAAGGCTGACGTGGACGCTTATGTTCCCGGAAGCAATTTCGGCAGCGTCAACCCGCATTACCTGGCCGCCGCCGCGGTGATGTTCGGCACCGATGCCCAGGGTGGTTATGAATATGCCGCCAAGACCTATGCCGGGCAGAATGACTTCTCGGCGGTTCCGGGTGACGATATGACCGCCTTCGACACTTGTACCGAATGTCACATGAGCGGCAACGGCAAGTCGACCCATCAACTGGTCAAGCCGGCGATCAACGATTGTCTCCCCTGCCATGCTGATGATCCGTCACAGCCGGCCTATCCGAATGTCGACGCCACCAATTTCAAGTTCAGCGGCATCCGCAACCCGGCCAACACCACCGACTACAACGGCAACGGCAATACGACCGAGTCTCTCAAGGATGAGATTCGCGCCCTCGAAGCCGACCTGCTGACCGACATCATGACCTACGCCGCCAACCCGGCCGGTCTGAACGCGCCGGTGGTCTACGATGATGCCACCTATCCCTACTGGTTCAACGATACCAACGGCAATGGCGTGGTTGATCCGGGGGAAAATATTTACCCCAACGCCTACACGGCCTTCGACACCACGATGATCCGTGCGGCTTACAACTACACCTTCAGCGTCAAGGAACCGCACGGCTATATCCACCATCCGGACTACATCGCCCAGTTGCTGATCGACTCGATGGAAGATCTGGGCACGGATATCGTCGCCCGTGGTTATGTTCGCCCGTAGTTTGATCTTCGGGTGAAGGGTCAAATGAAAAGGGCCGCTGCGGTGATCGCAGCGGCCCTTTTTTTTCGCGTTGCGCGGTTTGTTTCAGGTCTCGAAATAGCTGTAACCGTCGAGTCCGGCGTTGAAACAGGCGAGGATCTCCTGTCGTTGCGGCAGGTTGATGCGGTTCTCGCGGACCGCCTGCTCGGCAGTGGCCCGGAACCGGGCTTTGAGTTCGCGGGCGTCGTACTGGACATAGCCGAGCAGGTCGGCAACGCTGTCGCCCCGGTCTTCGCGGGTGATGACGAAGCCGCCGTCCGCTTCGATCCGGACGCTGGCGATGTCAGTGTCGCCGAACAGGTTGTGCAGGTCGCCGAGGGTTTCCTGGTAGGCGCCGACCAGGAAGGTGGCGAGCACGTAGTCCTCGCCCGGAGCGAGTTCATGCAGCGCCAGGGTGGCGCGGGTGCCCCGGTCGGCGATGAAGCGGCTGATGCGGCCGTCGCTGTCGCAGGTGATGTCGGCGATGACCGCATGGCATTGCGGTTTTTCGGCGAGACGCCGAATCGGCGCCACCGGGAAGAGCTGGCCGATCGCCCAGTGATCCGGCAGGGACTGGAAAACACTCAGATTGCCGTAGTAGATGGCGGCCAGATCCTCGCGCAGGGTCTGCAGGTCGGCGGGGAGCTGCTGCCCGGGAGATTGGCGCAGCAGGCGCCGACCGGCGGCCAGCAGCAGTTCCTGGGCCAGGGCGCGATCGCGCAGGGAGAGCTGTCCGGCGGTGAAAAGCTCATGCAGCCGGTCGCGGCAGGCGACGATCTCCCGGTAATTCTGCTGAGGCGTCTCGGCTCCGATTCGTTCCAGCCGGGACGCCATTTTCCGCAGCAGGGGATGGGCCTCGGGCCCGGGGATGAGACCTTCCGCGGCGGGGTCGAAACGGGTGACGTCGAAGATGTTGAACAGCAGCAGGGAGTAGTAGGCGACCGTTTCCCGGCCCGATTCGGTGATGATGGTCGGCGGCCGATCCGGGTCGGTCAGGTTTGTCATCACCGTTTCCACCAGCGCCGCGGCATAGCCTGCCAGGCTGTAGTCGCGGGACTGGCTGTCGCTGGAGCCGGTGCCGAGGTAGTCGACCGCCAGTCCGCCGCCGAAATCGATCATCTCCATCGCCGCCCCCTCGTTCATCAGCTCCTGGTAAAAGCGGCAGGCCTCTGCCGCCGCCGAGCGGATGTCGTCGAGTTGCGGGATCTGCGAGCCGAGGTGGCAGTGCAGCAGGCGCAGGGTGTTGAGCATCTCCGCTTCCCGCAGCCGGTCGACAACCTCGACCAGTTGGCTGATGGAGAGGCCGAAGATGCTGCGCTCGCCGCTGGTCAGGTTCCAGTGACCGCCGACGGTGGTGGAGAGCTTGACCCGTACGCCGAGTCGCGGTTCGACGCCGAGCGCGCGGCTACGCGCGAGGATGACCGGCAGCTCCGCCGGGGTCTCGATGACGAAGATACACTGGAAACCGAGCTGACGGGCGCGCAGGCCGAGGTCGATGAATTCCCGGTCTTTGTAGCCGTTGCAGATGATCAGGCTGCCGTCGGCCGGAAGACTGGCGAGGGCGATCATCAGCTCCGCCTTGCTGCCGGCTTCCAGGCCGTGCCGGTAGGGGGCGCCGAAGCGGGTGATCTCCTCGATGACCTGGCGCTGCTGGTTGACCTTGATCGGGAAGACCCCCCGGTAGCTGCCGGGGTAATCGTGTTCGGCGATGGCGTTGCGGAAAGCCTCGTTGAGCCGCGTGATCTGGGCGTCGAGCAGGTTTTCAATCCGCAGCAGCAATGGCAGCCGCAGGTCACGCTGTCGGACGCCGTCGAGGATCTCGGCCAGCGCCACCTGGATGCTGCCGTCGGCAGTCGGAACCCGGACCGTCAACTCGCCCCGGGCGGAGACATCGAAATAGCCGTTGCCCCAGCGGCGGATACCGTAGAGTTCGGCGGAATCGTCAGTGGTCCAGTCGGTCATGGGTTGCTCCGGGGAAGGGTCATTGAATGGATGCCACCAAGACACCAAGGACACCAAGAAGACCGTTTTACAGACAGAAGCTGGGCAGGAGAATAGGTGCAAACGTATTTTTGCTTCTCGAGACCGGGAAGTGAGGAGCTTTGCGTGTTGTCATTCGTGGCTTCCTGGTGTCTTCCTTTGGTTTTCTTGGCGCTCTTGGCGTCTTGGCGGCGCAAATTTCAGTCTGCGATATTCTCCCGCGCGAAAGTCGGCAGCATGAAGGCGCCGAGGTGCAGGTCTTCGTTGTAGTATTTGGTGTGGAAATCCCGTTTCGCCGCCCGTTCACGGTCGAAATCCCGCACCGGATGGTATTTCTTGCTGGCGAAGGCGAAGCTCCACAGTCCCGACGGATAGGTGGGGATGAAGGCCTGGTACATTTCGACGATCGGGAAGACGGCGCGCAGGTTGCGGAACATGTCCCGTTGAATCTGCGCATGATAGAAGGGTGATTCGCTCTGCGCCACCATGATACCGTCCTCTTTGAGCGCTCCGAACACCAGCCGGTAGAAATCCTCTTCGAACAGGCCGACCGCCGGACCGATCGGGTCGGTGGAATCGACCAGGATGACATCAAAGGCATTCTGGTGTTCGCGGATGTAGGCGAGACCGTCGTCGATATGCAGCTTGACCTTCGGATGACTGCCGTCGATGGCGCCGGCCAGGGTCGGCAGATGCTCCACCGACTTGCGCACCACCAGCCCGTCGATTTCACAGAGTGTGGCCAGTTCGACCTCGGGATGGCGGACGATTTCGCGGATGCTGCCGCCGTCGCCGCCGCCGATCACCAGCACCTGCTTCGGGGCGGGATGAACGAACAGCGCCGGGTGGGCGATCATGTCGTGGTAGACGAACTCGTCCCGCTCGGTACACATCACCAGTCCGTCGAGCAGCATCATGCGGCCGTATTCGGGGGTGTCGACGATGTCGAGCTGCTGAAATTCGCTTTTGCCGGAAAAGAGGGTTCTGGTCACCCGCAGGGTGATGCCGACGTTCTTGCTGTGTTTCTCGGTGTACCACATGTCCATGGAGTTGCTCCTGGAAAGAATGCCGCCAAGATGCCAAAAATCATTCCAGCGGAGAGCCGCTGAGAAGCAGAGATGGAGAGAAAAACCTTTTCTTCGTGCCTCTCCCTCTCTGCTTCTCCACGTTAGGATGTTGACTCTCCTGGCGTCCTGGCGGCGAAACGATTTTGCCTTGCCTTATAGCGTTCGCTCCCCCGGGTGTCAACGGGATTCGCTCCTTGCGCAACTTTCCTTGACAATTCCGGCGGTTGCCGATTTACTGACGACATTTACTTGCAGCGGGAGAGAACTTCATGACCAAGGACAAAAAGATCGGCTTCATCGGCGGCGGCAACATGGCCGAGGCGTTCATCAAGGGCCTGCTTGATGCCGGCGCCAAGAAGAAAAATATCACTTTTTATGAGCCGTTTGCCAGTCGGCGTGAACATCTTGAAGAGAGTTACGGGGTCAGCAGCGCCGCCGGGAATCTCGACCTGGTTCGGGACAACGACATCGTGGTGCTGGCGATCAAGCCGCAGATCGTGCGTGAAGTTCTTGCGGACCTGGAAGGTGCTTTCGGCCGGGACACCCTGTTGATCTCAATCCTCGCCGGGGTTCATACCCACACCCTGGAGAACCTGCTCGGCGGCGCGCCGCGGGTGGTGCGGGCGATGCCGAATACCCCGGCCCTGGTCGGGGCCGGAGCCGCCGCGGTCTGTGCCGGTGAATATTCCGAAGCGGGAGATCTCGATCTGGCCTGTGAACTGTTTCGCGCCGTCGGCACGGTGGTGCAGGTCAGCGAGAGCCAGCTCGATGCCGTCACCGGCCTCTCCGGTTCGGGACCGGCCTTTGTCTATACCTTTATCGAGGCCCTGGCGGCCGGTGGGGTGCAGGAAGGCCTGCGGCTCGATGTCGCTCAGGAACTGGCCGTGCAGACGGTGTACGGTGCCGCCAAGCTGGTCAAGGAGAGCGGCGAACATCCGGCGCTGCTGCGGGAAAAAGTCTGTTCTCCCGGCGGAACCACCATCGCCGCGGTGCGGGTGCTTGAGGAACGCAGTCTGCGGGCCAGTCTGATGGACGCGGTCGGGGTGGCGACCCGCCGGTCGAAGGAGTTGGGGCAGGCCTGATGCCGTTGTTCAGCGCCTCGGAAAGCCCTTCTTGTTCCCGGGGTACTCCAGTGTGACGCAGTTTTCCGAACTCCAGTATTCGGTATCGGTGATGCGCGGCACCTCGATAATGCGGCCCGGAACCATTCGGTGGTTGTGATCCTGTTGCTGTTGCAGGGAAATGCGGACCCGTTTCGGTTTCACGGCGGTGATACGCCCGCGCCCGTGATGTACTCCCTGCGCGTCGATCCAGTTGACCGCTACGGTTTTGCCGACTTGCAGCTTTTCATTTTCTTCGACCAATGCCTGGATCGGATCTGGTCCCATTGCTTGTCGCCCCTTTCGTTCTGCCGGTTCCGGTTTCAGTCCAGATCCGCTCAGAAACGTGTCGTTTCAATTTGCATGTCTGTTCAACGGTTGCAACCGCTTCTTCCCTGTTTCGACATCCGTGGAAGAAAAATTCAATACAAAATTGAATAAAGCTATTCATTATTGTATAGTTCGTGTTTATCTGGTTGCTGCCCGGTTTGGAGAGGTCGTCTATGGTTGACAGCAATATGGAACGCACGCGTTCAAAGCGGCGGTTGCAGGAGATTGTCAGTGAACTCGACGCGATCATTGACTCCTCGTCCGACGGCCTGTGGATCTGCGATGCCGAGGCGCGGGTGATCCGCATCAACCCGGCTTCGGAGCGGATCAACAATATCACCGCGGATGAAGTGGTCGGGCGCCGGATGCAGGAGCTGCTGGAACAGGGCTTCGTCGACCGTTCGGCGGCTCTTGAAGCCCTGCAGGAGCGCCGGGTGGTCAGCCTGCTGCAGACCAACCACAACGGCCGCAAGCTGATATCGACCGGCACTCCGGTTTTCGATGACCGGGGGGAGCTGATTCGGGTGGTGGTCAGTGAACGCGACATCACCGAGACTGAACAGCTGCAGCGCCAGCTTGAGGACCAGCAGGCAATGGGAGACGGTTACCGCGAGCAGATGCTGCAGATGCAGCAGTTCGAGCTGCGCAACCAGCCGTTGATCGCCAAGTCTCCCTGTTTTGTCAAGACCCTGCGCCAGGCGCTGAAGGTCGCCCGGGCCGATTCCTCGGTGCTGATCTCCGGTGAATCGGGAGTCGGCAAGGGGTTGATCGCCGACCTCATCCACCAGCATTCGAGTCGTGCCGAGAAGCCCCTGATCAAGCTCAATTGCGGGGCCATTCCCGAAACCCTGATCGAATCGGAGCTGTTCGGCTACGAGAAGGGAGCCTTCACCGGCGCCAGCAGCAGCGGCAAGGCGGGTCATTTCGAACTGGCGCATGGCGGCATTCTGTTTCTCGACGAGATCGCCGAGTTGCCCCTTGCCTCCCAGGTGAAGCTGCTGCGTTTTCTTGAAGACGGCCGCATCACCCGCCTCGGCGGCACCCGCCCGCTGCACGCCGATGTGCGCATCCTTGCCGCCACGCACCGCAATCTCGAGCAGATGGTTGACGAGGGGCGTTTTCGTTTCGATCTTTTCTATCGGCTCAACGTCATTCCCCTGCGCGTCCCTTCCCTGCGCGAGCGCGGCGACTGCATCCTGCCGCTGGTGCGTCACTACCTCGACCATTTCGGCACCCGGTTCGGCATTCACAAGCGACTGACCGCCGCCGCTCTGGATCGGCTGCAGACCTATGACTACCCCGGCAATGTGCGGGAACTGATGAACATCTGCGAGCGGCTGGTGGTGATGACTGAGTCCGATCTGATCGATCTTCCGGACCTGCCGGCGGTGCTGCAGGAACGCGGACCGCTTCCCGACCAGGGTGACTTCGTCTGGCCGGCGCAGATGAGTCTCGACCAGATTGTGCAGAGTACCGAGCGTGAGGTGCTGGCCCTGGCCGCCCGCCGTTATCGCAGCCAGGTGAAGATTGCCGCGGCGCTGAACGTCAGTCAGCCGACCGTGGCCCGCAAGTTGAAAAGATGCGGATTGCCCTCATCCGGCCTTATTCAGAATTGAATAATTTCACCGCTTTCTTCCTGCCTCCGGGCGGCGGCGTCGGACCGGTTTCTGCTGCTTCTCGATAAAACCGCGTTTTCTTTCTAACTCCCTATTTCTACAGATTATTTCCTGGATGCTTGCCGCTTTTGCCGTGTTCAGGGACATTTTATTGTTCGGCGCGCTTAAGTTGTTGAAAAACAGTGCTAAACTGAGCCTTGCGAGGGCGGTGAAGAGGGTTTCGGTCGGTTCTTGTTTGGGTGAGCAAAACGCTATTTGGCATCAGCTTTGCTGTAACCGGTCGGGTCGGCACGGCAGAGAACCCTGTCGGTCCCGAAAGAACTCACACCTGAAGCGGTGATGCACTCACGGCTTCAGGTCATATCCATCGAGGTGACAACATGCATCTGTACAACAACGCGGTGATCAGGGTTCCGGTTCCCGAAAATGAACCGGTCTACAACTACGCTCCCGGCAGCCCCGAGCGGGCAGGTCTGAAACAGGCCCTTGAGGAGATGGCGGCACAGAAGATCGAGATACCGCTGCTTATCGGCGGACGTGAAGTGCGCACCGGACGTATGGGCAAGGTGGTCATGCCCCATGATCACGGTCACCAGCTGGCCGAGTACCACCAGGCCGGTCCTGAAGAGGTGAAGCAGGCGATCGCCGCCGCCCTTCAGGCCCGCGAAGGCTGGCAGCGGATGCGCTGGGAAGAGCGGGCGGCGATCTTTCTCAAGGCCGCCGACCTGCTGGCGACCAAATACCGTTACCAGATCAACGCCGGGTCGATGCTCTCGACCAGCAAGAACGCCTTCCAGGCGGAGATCGATGCTGCCTGCGAGTTGATTGACTTTCTCCGTTTCAACGTCTACTACGCCCAGCAGATCTACGAAGAGCAGCCGATGATCAACGCCCGCGGGCTGTGGAACATGGTTCAGCACCGGCCGCTGGAGGGTTTCGTCTTCGCCGTGACCCCCTTCAATTTCACCGCTATCGCCGGCAACCTGCCGACCGCCCCGGTGATCATGGGCAACGTGGCGGTCTGGAAACCGGCTTCAAGCTGCGTCTACACCCCCTGGCTGTTCATGAAGATCCTGCAGGAGGCGGGACTGCCGGACGGGGTGATCAACTTCGTTCCCGGTCGCGGCGCCGACGTCGGCGATGTCTGCCTGGCCGACGAGAACCTGGCCGGCATCCATTTTACCGGTTCGACCGCGGTCTTCCAGTCGATGTGGCGCAAGGTGGGCGAGAATATCGCCAACTACAAGTCCTATCCGCGCATTGTCGGCGAGACCGGCGGCAAGGATTTCGTCTTCGCCCACGCTTCGGCCGATGTCGACGGGCTGGTCACCGCGCTGGTGCGCGGCGCCTTCGAGTACCAGGGACAGAAATGTTCCGCCGCTTCACGCGCCTATATTCCGGCTTCACTCTGGCCCGAGGTGGAGCGCCGCCTCAAGGAGGAGATCGACCGCATCAAAATGGGGGATGTCAGGGACTTCCGCAACCTGGTCAACGCCGTTATCGATCGTTCGGCCTTCGATACCATTACCCGTTACATCGATCTGGCCAAAGACTCCGCCGATGCAGCCATCATCGCCGGCGGCGGCTACGACGACAGCAAGGGCTATTTCATCGAGCCGACGGTGATCCTGGCGGCCAAACCCGACTTCACCACCATGGTCGAAGAGATTTTCGGCCCGGTGCTGACCATCTATGTCTATCCCGACGCCGAGTACGAGCAGACCCTCGAACTCTGCGACCGCACCTCGCCCTACGCGTTGACCGGGGCGATCTTCTCGCAGCAGCGGACCGCGACCAGCCTGGCGCTTGCGAAGCTGGAGAACGCAGCCGGCAATTTCTACATCAACGACAAGCCGACCGGAGCGGTGGTCGGTCAGCAGCCGTTCGGCGGCGGCCGGGCTTCGGGTACCAACGACAAGGCCGGCAGCATCCTCAACCTGATCCGCTGGGTCTCGCCGCGCACCATCAAGGAAACCTTCGTGCCGCCGAGCCGGCCGGACTATCCGTTTATGGAGGCGGAGTAGGGCGGCCGATGAAAAGCCCCCATCTGCGTTGTTGCCCTCGGCCGGGTCGCTGCGACGTAGCTGCCGCTACGCCTCACTCCCCGGCCCGCGGGCGCCTAGCATCTGGGGACTTTTGATCGGCCTTGTCGGAGGCTGGAGTCCGGGGGGCTCTCGCAACCTCGAACTTTGGCCCAGCGCCTGACGCCAGGCGCCCCTAACCTGTTTTTTGCGGAGCAAAAAAACATGTCTCTCTTCAACCTGCTGGTCAGCAAGACCATCATGCATATTCCGGGGCCGCTGGTCGGGTTTTTCGCCCGCGGCTATATCGCCGGCGAGCAACTTGACGATGCCGTCCGGGTGGCCCGAGAGCTGAACGGCCAGGGCATCATGGCGACCATCGACGTCCTCGGTGAGTTCATCACCAACCTTGACCAGGCCCGCGGTTTCAAGGAAGAATGTCTGCGGATTCTGCAGACCATCGACGCCGAAGGTCTGGACGCCAACCTGTCGCTCAAGCCGACCCAGATGGGCCTGCTGCTCGACCGTGACCAGGCGCTGGCCAATATCCGCGAGATCGTCGCCCGTGCCGCGGACCTCAACAGTTTCGTGCGCATCGACATGGAGGATATCTCCTGCACCGACGCGACCCTCGACTTCTATCGCACCCTGCGGGAGGAATTCCCCGGCCATGTCGGCGTGGTGCTGCAGTCCTACCTGCGGCGCACCCCGGCGGATATCATCGCGCTGAGTGACGCGCCGATGAACTTCCGGCTCTGCAAGGGGATCTACAACGAGCCGCGCACCGCGGCCTGGAAGGATCCCTATGTCATCAACCGCAACTACACCCGCTGCCTGGAACGGATCTTCGCGGCGGGGGGCTACGTCGGCATCGCCACCCATGATGAAAAGCTGGTGTTCGAGGCCCTGCGGCTGATCGAAAAACTCGGCCTGGAACCGGATCGCTACGAGTTCCAGATGCTGCTCGGGGTGGATGAGGAATTACGGCGGATCATCGTCGATGCCGGGCACCGGATGCGGGTCTACGTCCCCTACGGCGAATCCTGGCTGCCCTATTCACGCCGGCGGCTGAAGGAGAACCCGAGTATTGCCGAGCATGCCCTGCGGCAGATGCTGGGAATGCGCAAGGTTTAGCAGGCTGATGAAAACGCCCATCTGCGGCGTTGTCCTTCCCCCGTGTCAACGACGTACCTTCCGGTACGCCTTATGCCGCGGGGCTGCGGACGCCTTGTATCTGGATATTTTTGCTCAGCCCGGAGAACGTGACTTTTTCAACACCCCGGCAGGAAGAAGGTTGGTGGCCGGAGCACGGCGAATCTGACTTGGAAACGGCAGCAGGAATGTGTAGTATCTGTCAAACCGTTGTTTGATTTAATGAAATTGCCGGCTCGAACCGGCGCGCGGTTCAACCCTCGAAGGGTGGCGGATCGAGATCCGTCACCATCCAACCCTTTTTTTATGTGGAGGTAGACAATGCACAAACTGAGCAAACTGATGCTGGCCGCCGCGGCTTTCTGTCTCGTGGCTGCCCCCGCCCTCGCCGACACCCTCAAGGTCGGCGTTCAGGCCCCGATCACCGGCAGCTATGCCAATGAGGGCCAGGGAATCGAGAACGGCGTAAGGCTGCTGGCTGAACAGATCAACGCCAAGGGCGGCGTGCTGGGCAAGAAGATCGAAGTGATTGTCTGCGACGATCAGGGCACCGCCATGGCCGCCGCCATCTGTGCCAAGGACCTGGTCAACCAGGGCGTCAAGATGGTTATCGGTTCCTACACTTCGACCTGCGCCGAAGCCGCGCAGAAGACCTACTTCAATGCCGGCGTGCTGCAGACCTCGGACGGCACCGCCGACAGCCTGACCGCGAAGGGCTACTGGACCTTCCTGCGCAACTCCTTCCCGAACAGCGCCGAGGCCGAATTCGCCGCCAACTACATGGTCAACGTCAAGAAGTACAAGCGCATCGTCGTGCTGTCCGATTTCTCGACCTACGCCGACGGCCTGGCCAATGCTACCGAAGCGGCAATCAAGAAGCTCGGCGGCAACGTCGTCTCCCGTGACAAGATCAAGGCCGACTCGCAGAATTTCACTCCGGTCCTGACCAGCATCAAGGCCAAGAATCCGGATGTGATCTTCTTCGCCGGTTACTACTCGGACGGTGGACAGATCCGCTCCCAGCAGGTGGCGCTCGGTATCAAGGCCGATTTCATCGGCGGTGACGCCAACGACAATCCCGATTTCGTCAAGCTGGCCGGTTCCGCCGCCGAGGGTGCCTATATCATCAACGTGCCCTCGCCGGACGTCCTCCCCTACGAGATCGCCAAAACTTTCATCGCCGACTACAAGGCCAAGTATGGCATGATGCCGGCCTCGATCTGGGGCCTGATGAACATCGACGGCATGCGCGCCATCATTCATGCCATGGAAGCGAACAAGAGCTTCGATACCCGGAAGGCCGCGGACTACCTGCACAACCTGAAAGAGCCCCTGCCGGGGATCACCGGCCCGATTGCCTTCGCCAAGGACGGCAACCGCAAGGGCGGTTCCTATGTCGTCAAGAGGGTCAAGGCCGACGGCAGCTACTCCTACGAATACGTCAAGTAACATGGTCTGAACGAGGCAGGAGGGGGGGAGAACTCCCCCCTCCTGTTCCCTTCCCGCATCTGCCCCTCAGACGCGAGAGCGGGACTGTTGCGTCCTTCCCTGGCGTCTGCAAGGCAGAACAAGAATTTCGCTTTATCCAGTAGGAGAGAGGTTTCATGGATATTTTCCTGCAACAGCTGGCCAACGGCCTGACCATCGGCAGCATGTTCGCCCTGGTGGCGCTCGGCTACACCATGGTCTACGGGGTCATGCGGCTGATCAATTTCGCCCACGGCGACATGGTCGCGGCCTCGGCCTTCGTCGGCCTGACCATCTACACCCAGGTGATGGGGCAGGCGACCTCGCTGCCGGCGGTGATCGCCATTTTCCTGTTGTCGGCGGTCTGCATGGCCTGTATCGGCATTATTCTTGAGCGGGTCGCCTATCGCCCGCTGCGTGAAGCGCCGCGCCTTTCGGCGGTGGTTTCGGCGCTTGGCGCCTCGCTGGTGATCCAGAACGGCATCATGCTGATCTGGGGGCCGCGGATGCGCATCTTTCCCGAGCTGGTGCCGCAGGTCTACTGGGATTTCGGTGGCGTGGTGATCAGCCTGATTCAGGTCATCATTCTGGTGCTGTCGCTGGTGCTGATGGTCGCCCTTTACCTGTTTGTTGAAAAAACCCGTATCGGGGCGGCGATCCGCGCGTCTTCCATCGATCAGGATGCCGCCCGGCTGATGGGGATCAACGTCAACCGCATCATCGCCCTGATCTTTATCATCGGCTCCTCGCTGGGCGCCGTCGGCGGCCTGTTCATCGGTCTCTATTACCGCGGCATCACCTTCAACATGGGCTGGCAGTACGGCCTCTACGCCTTCGTCGCGGCGATTATCGGCGGTATCGGCAACATTCCCGGAGCGATGCTCGGCGGTATGCTGCTCGGCCTGTTCAACGCCTTCATCGCCGGCTATGTGTCCAGTACCTGGGCCGACGCCTTTACCTTTATCCTGCTGATCGTGATCCTGATTGTCCGCCCGACCGGGATTCTCGGCGAGCGGGTTGCGGAGAAAGTCTGATGAAACAGCTGCAACGACTTGGATACCCCCTGTTCCTCGGGGTGATGGCGGTGCTGCCGCACCTGCTCAATTCACGCTGGCAGGCGGTGGCGATCACCTTTCTGATCTTCTCCGTGGTCGCCCTCTCCCAGGATATCGTGCTCGGCAAGAGCGGCATGTTCAACATGGGCCAGGCACTCTTCTTCGGCATGGGAGCCTACACCACGGCGATTCTCAATCACCAGTTCGGCTGGTCGCTGCTGGCGACCATTCCGCTGGCGATCCTGCTGCCGGCGCTGTTCGGCATCATCCTCGCCGGCCCCATTGTCCACCTGCGCGGCGACTACCTGCTGGTGACCACCATCGGCTTCAACATCGTCTTCGTCCAGGTGCTGCAGAACAACCTCGGCGGCATCACCGGCGGACCGAACGGCATCTTCGGTCTTGACTCCATGAGCCTGTTCGGCTGGCAGCTGACCAGTCAGGTCGCGGTCTACTACTTCGCCTTCGCCGTGCTGCTGGCGACCCTGTGGGTGATGCACAACCTGGAGAAGAGCAAGGCCGGCCGGGCCCTGCACTACCTGCGCGAGGACCAGCTGGCGGCAGAGAGCATCGGCATCAATACCCGGGTCTACAAGATTTTCGCTTTCGGCCTCGGCGCCGGTATCGCCGGTCTGGCCGGGACTGTCTACGCCACCCAGTACTCCGCGGTCAGCCCGGAGGCCTTTGACTTCATCCAGTCGGTACTCTTTTTCAGTATCGTCATCGTCGGCGGCTCCTCGGTGCCCGGCGTGCTGCTCGGGGTCTTCGTCATGTTCGTGCTGCCGGAGATTTTTCGCGAGTTCGCCACCTGGCGCTTCTTCATCTTCGGTTTCGCGATGATCTTGTCGATGATCCTGCGGCCGCGCGGCATCGTTCCGGCGACCTTCGGTAAAATTCCCAAGTTTCTGATCAAGGATGGTTCCCATGGCGCGTAATGAGCTGATCCTGAGCAATGTCACCAAGCGCTTCGGGGGCCTGGTCGCCGTCGATGATCTGAGCTTCAAGGTTGAATCGGGGCAGATTTACGGCATCATCGGCCCCAACGGCGCCGGCAAGACCACGGTCTTCAACTGCATCACCGGTATTTACAAGTCGGAAGAGGGCTCGGTGCAGTGGCGCGGTGAAGAAATCCGCGGCCTGACCCCCTACCAGATCGTCGATCGCGGCATTGTCCGCACCTTCCAGACCATCCGCCTGTTCAGCCAGATGTCGGTTGCCGAGAACATCATGAGCGGCCGCCACATCAAGAGCAGCCAGAAGTGGTGGCACGGTATCGTCCATACCCCCTGGTCGAAGCGGGATGAACTGGAGAACTGGCGCAAGGTTGAAGAACAGCTCGATTTCTTCAACCTCGGCCAGTACGCCGCCACGCCGACCGGCAGCCTGCCCTACGGAATTCAACGCCGTATCGAGATGGCGCGGGCGATGGCGGTCGATCCGACGCTGCTGATTCTTGACGAGCCGGCCGCGGGCCTGAATGACAAGGAAACCCTTGAGCTGCTGGAAACCATTTTCAAGATCCGTGACAAGGGGGTTACCGTACTGCTGATCGAGCATGACATGGACATGGTGATGGAGGTTACCGATTACCTGACGGTGATCAACTTCGGCAGGAAGATCGCCGAGGGAACCCCGGCGGAAATCCAGCAGAATCCCGCCGTCATCGAGGCATACCTGGGAAGCGAGGACGACGATGAGTGACGATATCCTGTTTGAAATCAAGGACCTCGAGGTTTCCTACGGCAGCATCGCGGCGATCAAGGGGATCTCGCTGCAGGTCCGCAAGGGTGAGATCGTCACCATCCTCGGCGCCAACGGCGCCGGCAAGACCACCACCATGCGCACCATCAGCCAGCTGCTCAAGGCGAAGAGCGGGTCGATCCGGTTCAAGGGGCATGAGCTGACCAGCCTGCCCGCCCACAAGATCGTCAAGCTCGGCATCAGTCACTCCCCCGAGGGCCGACGGGTGTTCGGTATCCTTACCGTTGAGGAGAACCTGCTGCTCGGCGCCTTTACCCGCTCGAAAGTTGATCGCAACACCCTGGACTGGGTTTATGAACTCTTCCCCCGCCTGAAGGAGCGCAAGAAGCAGCTCGCCGGCACCCTCTCCGGTGGTGAGCAGCAGATGCTGGCCATCGGCCGGGCGCTGATGTGTAATCCGGAGATGCTGCTGCTTGATGAGCCCTCCCTCGGTATCGCGCCGATCCTGGTCAAGGCGATCTTCCAGCAGATCAAGGAGATCTCCCGCAAGGGGGTGACGGTGCTGCTGGTCGAACAGAATGCCAAGGCGGCCCTCAAGCTCGCCGACCGCGGCTACGTGCTCGACGTCGGCAGGATCGCCCTGGCCGGCACTTCGGAAGAACTGCTCGCCTCGCCCAAGGTGCAGGAGGCGTATCTGGGGAAGAAGCACTGAACCCGGCTTCGGCCGGGTTCAACGAGGCGAGAGGCCAGAGGTGCGAGGCGAGGGGGCCTGTGCAGACGCAAAGCGTCTGAATGTCACCTTTAGCCACTGGCCCCTCACCCCTGGCCTGCTCCGAAGGAGCCCATGGACCGCTCGATTCAGGAACTGACCTGGGAGCATGACGCGATTATCGACTCCTCGTCCGACGGGCTGTTCGTCTGCGACGGGCAGGGGGTGATCCTGCGTGTCAACCCGGCCTCTGAGCGGATCAACCAGGCCACGGCCGAGCAGCTGGTCGGCCGTGATTATATGGATGCCGCCGCCGAGGGGCTGGTGATCCTGCCGTCGGCGGCGCTGGAGGCGATTGAAAAACGTCAGCAGGTCAGCCTGCTGCAGGAGAACCGTTTCGGCCGCAAGCTGATCTCGACCGCCACCCCGGTTTTTGATGACGCCGGGGAGTTGATCCGGGTGGTGGTCAGCGAACGTGATATCACCGAGATTGATCGTCTGCAGCGGCAACTGGAAGAGCAGCAGGCGCTCGGTGACCGCTTTCGCCGGCAGGTGGTTGAACTGCAGCAGCAACAGCTCGAATCCCGGCCGATCATCGCCCGCAGCCCCGGCATGCAGCGCGCTCTGCGTCAGGCGCTGAAAGTCAGCGAGGTTGATTCGATCGTCCTCATCCTCGGTGAATCGGGGGTCGGCAAGGGGCTGATCGCCGACCTGATCCACCAGCATTCGGCCCGCGCCGACAGGCCGATCATCAAACTCAACTGCGGCGCCATTCCCGAAACCCTGATCGAAGCGGAGTTGTTCGGTTGCGAGAAGGGCGCTTTCACCGGCGCCGCCGGCAGCCGGCCGGGTTATCTTGAGCAGGCCGACGGCGGCATCCTTTTTCTCGACGAGGTCGCCGAGCTGCCGCCCGCCTCACAGGTCAAGCTGCTGCGCTTTCTGGAGGACGGCCAGGTGACCCGCCTCGGCAGCACCCGCAGCCGCCGGCTCGATGTCCGTATCCTTGCCGCCACCCATCGTGATCTGCAGCAGATGGTCGCGGCCGGTACGTTCCGTCTCGATCTCTACTACCGGCTGAGCGTCATTCCCCTGACCGTTCCCCCGCTGCGCGAGCGGCAGGAATGCCTGGTCCCCCTTATCCGCACCTGTATCGACCACTTCGCTGATCGCAGCGCGGTTCCCCGTCGCCTGACCGCCGCCGCTCTCGACCTGCTGTGCGCCTATTCCTATCCCGGCAACGTGCGGGAACTGATGAACATCTGCGAGCGGTTGGTGGTGATGTCCGACACCGAGCTGATCGATGTCAACGACCTGCCGCAGACGGTGATCGCCGAAGCGGGCGAGGAGGACGCGGCCCGTTTCGGCAGCTGGCCGGCCGAGATGAGCATGGCGCAGATTCTCGCCAGTGTCGAGCGGCAGGTGCTGCTGGAGACGGCGAAACGCCTTCCGAACCAGCAGAGTATTGGCGCGGCGCTCGGTCTCAGCCAGTCGAGCGTGGCCCGCAAACTGGAGAAGTACGGTATCAGGGCGCGCTTTGGACGGGGGTGAAATTCACATCGGGCGGAGACGCGGAGGGATCCTCAAGGTTGATTTTCACCTGTCCAAGCGGCTAGAGTGAGGTACGGTTGTGTACGTAACTGGGGTGTAAACGTCTTCCTTTCCTGGAACTGTCTCATGGCTGGTGCCCAAGTCCGTTATTTCAAACCCGCAGACATCTCCGGTCTCGAGCTGTTGACCTGCCCGGACGCCGGCTATCTCTTCCCGCCGCACTTTCACCAGGCTTACTGCATCTGGCTCAACACCTCCGGCGGCGAGTACTACCGGCATCGCGGCAATTCCTACATCCTCCAACCCGACAGCTTCGGTATCATCGCACCCGGCGAGGTCCACGAAAATCAAGCCTGCGACACCCTCGCCCGCAGCCTGGTTACCTTCTATCTCGACCCGGATCTGGTACGGTCCATCGGTGCCCAGTTGCGTGGCAGGGAGGTTGGTGACACCGAGTTTCGCACCGACGCCTACAGGGATGTCGAGGTCCTGCGCGGACTGGTCGCCCTCGCCCGCATTCTGCGTGGAAGCCCCTCGACGCTGGAGCGGGAATCGGCCTTTCTTGAGGTCTTCGCCGCCCTGGTCGGCAGGTACGGAACTTCCGGAGGAGGGGGCGCTGACGCCGGCTCAGAATCTGCCCGCGTCGCCCGTGTCATCGAGCTGTTTCATGCCCACCTCGCTGAGGATATCTCTCTTGCCAACCTGGCAAGCCAACTTGGCTGCACCCCCTATCACCTGATTCGTTTCTTCAAGAAGGCGGTCGGGCTCTCTCCCCATGCCTATCTGGTCCAGCTGCGTCTTGAGAAGGCCCATATGCTGATGGCCGCAGGGATGCCGATTGCCGAAGTTGCTTTCGCCACCGGTTTCGCTGACCAGAGTCATCTGACCCGCCACTTCAAGCATAAGTTCGGCATCCCTCCGGGGGCCTACCTGCGGCAGCTCCGTCAGGGATAGAGATCAATTTCCTTCAAGAATTCTCCGGCAATTCCCGCTACTCTCGAAGCAACCATAAGCAATCGGGGGAGCGGCATGATACGGTTATGGCAATGGTGGCGGCGTTATCGCCTCACGAAAGAACAGCAGCGGCAACTGCTGGCAATGGATTCTCGAACGCTCAAGGACCTTGGCATCAGCCGGGTCGATGCCGAACAACTCGCCGGCTGCTATGGTCGCGGCATTGAGAAGGGCTGGAGGGACAAGGTATGAAGGAGATCAGCTGGAACGAGTTTGAACAGGTCGAGTTACGCGTCGGGACCATCGTCGACGTTCAGGATTTCCCCGAGGCGCGCAACCTGGCTTACAAAGTGTGGGCCGACTTCGGCGATGAGATTGGAGAGAAGAAGTCGAGCGCCCAGGTCGCTCACCTGTACAGCAAGGAGGACCTGATCGGCCGGCAGATTGTCGCCGTGGTCAATTTTCCGCCCAAGCAGATTGGCCCGTTCCGCTCCGAGTTTCTGCTCTGCGGTTTCTACCGTGACGACGGTGTGGTGCTGGCGGTTCCGGAGCGAGACGTGCCGAACGGGGCGAAGCTGGGGTAGCCTCGCGCGGAGACGCAGAACCGCTGAGAAAGGCGAGAACTTTTTACCGCGGATAACGCGGGTGGGCGCAGATTTAAACTCCGGTGTAGGCTTTGTCGTTATCCTGAATCCGTGAGTCCCTTGTTGGCGGATAACGCAAGTCACTGACCTGCCCGAGCTTCCCTGAAAATCACCAGCGAACCTATGGGGGCGCTTCAGATTTTTGAAAATCGCATTCCGGCCAAGCACTTGCACTCTCCATCCAACAGGAACTCACCGATTCAGGATTATATCCAGCTTCTTCCGAGGTGAGTCATGTTTTTTTTCTGGCCCGATTTTTCTTCCTGAATCCTGTCGCGAAATAGGGAACTGTCCCTGTTTTACAATCCCTGGTCAGCCCTTATCCGCAGGTAGGACGGAAAGCGGGGAACGCCGGACTTGAAGAACCCGTAGTGCTTGAAGGTGATCACCGCGCCGACCGGCGGTGGGTTGTCCCGCTCGGCGTCGCTGAAGCCGCTGCCGATTCTGAACTCTGTCCCGTTCTCCAGGCGGACCAGCAGTGCCCCGAGCCGTCCTTCATTGCGGCCCTTTCCCGGCAGCCGGGCGATCACCGTCGCCTCGGCGTCCCGGTAACTCTTGACTTTGAGGATGTCCGGGCTGCGGCCGGGGACATAAGGCGCGTCCGGCCTGCGGACAATCAGCCCTTCGCCGCCGAGCTTTTCGATTCGCTGCAGTTCCTGTCGTAGTTGCGCCCGGCCGCGCAGTGTCTGTTGCGGGATGACGAAGGCGTAGGGGGTCGGGTGAGCCGCGAACCACGCGACGGCCGCGGCGATACGTTCGGTGAACCCGCCGGGAGCTTCCGGAACGTCAAAGATGGCGAACTTGAGCTTGAGCCAGTCGTTGTCGGGTCGCTGCCGCCGGACCACGGCCGCCGTCTGCTCGAAGCTGCCGCGCCCGGCCCAGAGCTCACCTTCGACCGGGAAGGGCGGCAGCCCCTGAACGAACTCCCGGGGGGGATGCAGGACGGTCCCGTGTTTCGACAGCAGGCGGTGTCCATCCCAGTGGCCGCGGACTCCGTCGAGCTTCTCACTCATCAGCCAGCCGTTCACATCGGCCGTGCCGTCGTCAACCAGGGGCAGCATCGGCTCCGCTGCCAGGACGCCTGTTGCAAATAACAGTACGCAGGTCAACAACAGGCAGATCCGCAGCGATTCCATCCGCATTTCTCTCATTGTGTCCTCCATGACGTGGTGATGTTCTAATTAACTACATAAAACAGTAGAATGTCCTGTTCGAGTGTTGTAATTGCAACATTTTTTACGCGGGAAAGGGTTGACTTTCCGATTAAAAATTATAGAATATTAACGAAGGTAAATACATGAAAGGGGGTGGGCTTATGAGATCCGTAACACATTGGATGTACGACCATCATTGGGATTCCGCTTCGCTCCATCAGCATTGGACAGGTTTTGTCGGTGTAATCAAAAATGTCTGGCTCGGGCTGCTGCTCCTGGTTCTCGGTGTCGTTGCCCTGATTACCGCCGTCATTATCGCTTACCCGGTTACCGCGTATATCGCGGCGAAATTCTTCCAGTAATATCAGCATCTTTTCATTTCAATGCAATGACCACCCGCCGGTGGTTGTTTTTTTTCAAGCTGCATCCCCCCCTCACCCGGTTGTTCGATTTCTGGATAATAGCAGGAGAAATGATAAAAGATTAATAAATGTTGCGTTATCAACAATTTTCCGTGGCCAGTTCACGAAGAAAGGGGAGAGGATATGAACTCAATCCATTGTCCATGGCTCCCATGGGCTGGGCTCTTCATCGTCTTCCTGTTGTCGGTTGTCCCGGCATCCGCGTCTGCATCCTGCCTCGATTGTCATCCTGAAAACAGTTTCCGGCTGGACTTTCCGGCTTCGGTGCATGGTCCCAATGGCTGCACCAGCTGTCATCGCTTTCCTGCCGGTGGGGAAAGTCATCCCCTTGCTGCTGATCATCGTCCGACGGTCGATTGCAACCGTTGTCACAAGGACATCGCGCAGGCGTACGCATCCAGTGTGCATCGGGCTGCCGGAGTCGGCTGCAGCGAGTGTCATGCCCCGGTTCATGGTCTCCATGCCTGGCGGGAGAACAAGGAAAAAGCGGTTGAGCTGTGTCTCGGCTGTCATGATCAGGAGGATTACCGGCAGTCGGTTCACGGCCGGGCTGTCGCCGATGGCAACGACGATGCGGCTGCCTGTCATGACTGCCATGGTCTGCATGACGTAAGAGCGGTTTCCTCCCTCTCTCCCGGACAGGTTCAGGCTTTCAACGTCGACACCTGTATCCCCTGCCATGCGGATAAAGAAAAAATGACCAGGAACGGGGTCCGCCTCGGCGTGGTTGCCAGCTACCTGTCGAGCCATCACGGCAAGAGCTACCGGCTCGGCAGCACCCGCCGGGCGGCCGGTTGCGCCGACTGCCACACCGCGCACCGGGTGCTGCCGAAGTCTGATCCGGCCTCCAGCCTGCATGGTGACAACCTGGTGAAAATCTGCCGACGCTGCCATCCCGGGGCGACCGCATCGTTTACCCGTTATTATCCCCATGGCGATCATCACGATCGGAACAACTATCCGCTGTTGTACTGGACCTTTCTGGCCATGAATTGCCTGCTGATCGGGGTCTTCGCCTTTTTCTGGATTCACAGCATCCTGTGGATGTTTCGCGGATTTGTGGAGAACCGGAAAAAACTGGCAGCGGCGGCCCGCGGCGAAGGTGTCCTGGTTCACGCCGCGCACAAGCAGTACCGCCGCTTTTCGAAGCATCACATTCTCTTTCACCTGATTGTGATCACCAGTTTTCTCGGTCTTTCATTGACCGGTCTGCCGCTCAAGTTCAGTGATCAGCCCTGGGCCCAGACCCTGATGTCCTTTTATGGCGGGGTCGAGTACGCGGGGCTGCTGCACCGCGCCTGCGCCGTGCTGACCTTCTACTATTTCGTCGCCGCCCTGTTGTTGAGTATCAATTTTCTGTTTATCTCCAAAAAGCCGTCGGGCAACTGCTGGCAGCGGCTGTTCGGGCCCGACTCGCTGATGCCGAACGGGAAGGATGTCCGGGACCTGCTGGGGATGGTTCGCTGGTTTCTGTTCCGGGGACCGAAGCCGGAGTTCGAGCGCTGGACCTACTGGGAGAAGTTCGACTTCCTGGCGGTTTTCTGGGGGATGGTGGCGATCGGCAGCTCCGGTCTGCTGCTCTGGTTCCCGGAATTTTTCGGGCAGTTTCTGCCCGGCTGGGTGTTCAACGTGGCGATTATCATCCACTCCGACGAGGCTCTGCTGGCGACCGGGTTCATCTTCACCGTGCACTTCTTCAACACCCACGGGCGCCCGGAGAAGTTCCCGATGGATTTCGTCATCTTCAACGGTCAGATTTCCCGCCAGGAGTTCATCGAGGAGCGCTCGGCGCAGTGGCGGCGCTACCGGGAGGCCGGGGTGATCGAGCAGTTTGAGATCAAGAAACCCAGCGGGGTGGTCTATGATTTCATCCTCAAGGGATTCGGTTTCCTGGCGCTGTTCACCGGCCTGGCGCTGGCTTTCCTGATGCTGATCGCCTTCATACGGGGCTGAGGACGACACGGCTGGGATGAGCGGCCTGCCGGCCGCGTTTCTGGAGGGTGTTTCGGCTACCCGGATCCACCGGTTGTTTTGTGGAGCGAGGGTGACGGCAACAAAGCAGATTCACTCGTAACGACAGCCGAATCCAGAAATTGCCGGTGGATTTGGGGCTATACTCGTTCTTGAGGGGGAGGGGAGAGATGTGCTATTTATTCGGAGTATTTATGTCGCCCCGGAAGACCCAGGTGAAAACCGGGCCCTAACCCCTGGCAACGAGAACTCCGATGGCACAGAAACCACAGGTCATGATCCTTGGAACCGGCCGCGCCGTGCCGGAAAAAATTCTTACCAATGCCGATCTTGAAAAGATGGTCGACACCTCGGACGAGTGGATTGTCGCCCGTACCGGGATTCGGCAGCGCCACGTCGCCGAACCGGGCAGCGCGCTCTCCGACCTGGTGACCGAGGCGGCGCGCAAAGCCCTGGATGACGCCGGGTTGAGCGCCGACCAGATCGATCTGATCGTCCTCGCCACGGTGACCGGTGATATGAAGTTCCCGTCGACCGCCTGCCTGGTGCAGGAGAAACTGGGGGCGAAAAACGCCGTCGCCTTTGATCTCTCCGCCGCCTGCGCCGGTTTCCTCTACGGCCTGCAGGTGGCCGAGGGGATGATGGCCGTCGCCGGCTACAGGCACGCGCTGGTGATCGGCGGCGAGGTCCTTACCTCGATGGTCGACTGGCAGGATCGCGATACCTGCGTGCTGTTTGGCGACGGCGCCGGTGCCGTGGTACTCGGTCCTGCTGAGGGCGAACGCGGTCTGTTGCAGACCTGCCTCGGCAGCAACGGCGAACACGCCGGTCTGCTCTACAACCCCGGCGGCGGCTGCGTCAATCCGCCCAACGCCGAGACGGTCGCGGCCAATCTCTATGCCATCCGCATGGAGGGTCGCGAGGTTTTCCGCCACGCGGTGGTCGCCATGGCCGACGTCCTGCAGCAGGCGCTGGAGAAGCAGGGCCTGTCCGGGGAGGATATCGACCTGCTGATTCCCCACCAGGCCAACCTGCGCATCATCGAGGCGGTTGCCAAACGTTTCAAGCTGCCGATGGAAAAGGTCTGCGTCAACGTCGATCGCTACGGCAACACTTCCGCCGCCTCGATCCCCATCGCCCTCGACGAACTGCGCCGCGGCGATGGGCTGCAGCCGGGCACCCTGGTCGGCATGGTTTCCTTCGGCGCCGGACTGACCTGGGCGGCGGCACTGGTGCGGGTTTAGCGGGCTGAGGAAAAGCTGACTTGGTCGTGTCGCCGACAGTTAGAGCCATAAGCCCTGCTGCCGCTTAAAATCCTGCCTTTTCGGACCTGAATCCGAATTTTCCGTGACCGCATTTACAGTCACTCCAGCCTTTCAGCAGCCATTTCATGACGAACACCACGGGGACAGTCCCTCTCTGCAAAAGGGACTGTCCCCTTTTTGGTTGGTCGGTAAAGATTTTATCGGCGTTCATCGGCGCAATCGGCGGCTGAAATGCTTTTGACTTAAAACACCATTTGATTAATTTCTTGACGCGGACTCATGGTGGCGCTATAACCAATTGAATTGTTTAAGTTGTTGTTTATTGGAGGGGTTATAGGAGAGGTTCTCCTGGAAAAGAAGCCGCCTGTGTCAGCCTGAGTTGACCGGCGGCTTCTTGTGTTTTCGGCTGTTTCCACATGGAGGAGGGAAGGGATGGCACGTTTTCCGACCGGTCGTACCGCGTTCGTGGTGATCCACGGCATCGGCGAGCAGAACCCGTTCGACACCCTCGACGGCTTCGGGCGTGGCCTGCTGGAGCTGTTTGACCGGCAGGGGATCAACTACCGGCTCGCCCACAAGCTGAAGCGCCATCCCGGGGAGGGCTGGACCGAAAGCTTTCTGCGCGTCTCCCCCAAAACCCGCGGCAAGAGCGCCATCGATATCCACGAGGTCTACTGGGCCTACCTGACCGAGAACCAGATTTCGACCGCCGAGATCAGTCGCTGGCTTGAGGACACCCTGGCTGGAGTGAAGACCTTCTTCAACGAGAACCAGCAGCTGATCCGCGAGTACGAGCAGGCCGACCAGGTCGAGCAGTTGCAGAAGCTCAACAACAAGCTGCGTTGGGGCGCCCGGCTCTATCCGCCCGTCAGCGCCGCGCTGCAACTGCTCGATCCGCTCAGCAGGCTGACCGGCGGCTGGGGCGAAGCGGCGCTGAAATGGCTGGGGGACAAGGCCAGCCCCTACCTCACCGGCTACCTCGGCGATGTCGCCATCTACACCACCACCGACCGCAAGTCGAAATTCTTCAACCTCCGCCAGCGAATTCTGCGCGACAGCCTCGCCATGCTCAAGACGGTGCTTGCCGATCCCGAAATCGATCGGGTGGTGCTCTGCGGCCACTCCCTCGGCAGCGTCATCGCCTACGACACTCTCAACCGGCTGCAGATCGAGGCTTCCCTGCCCGACGCCGAAGAGCTGCCGCTGGACAAGATCAAGGGCCTGATCACCTTCGGCTCGCCGCTCGACAAGATCGCCTTCTTCTTCCGCCAGCACGCCGGCAAGGAGCAATGGTTGCGCGGTCAGATTCTCGGCCAGCTGCACTCCTTCAAATCGAAGCCGCTCTGCTTCAATGATCCGCCAGTGACTCTCGACGACCCGGTGAAGCATGTCTTCGCCGACCTTCCCTGGGTCAACTACTGGGACCGCCAGGACCCGGTCAGCGGGCGGCTGAATCTCTACCGGATCGACCCCGAAGACAACGTCGAACTCAAGCTCGGCAAACCCTGGGGCGTGGCGCATGTCGCCTACTGGGAGCATGTGCCGATGTATGCGGATTTTGCGGGGCGGTTTTTGGGGATGGGGTAGGAGTTGGTTGATGGGTAAATAGTATTATGTCCCCGGAATTCGATGAGAATCTTGAATGTCAATCTTGCCAACTTGAAACTCTGACCCTATAGGGTTTTCTTGGTTGGTCGGCCCCTGACAACAAAAAATCTATTGAAGTCGGGAAGTTTGCCCTTGTCTGAAACTATGAGCCAGCAGTGGGCCAAGGTAAAATCGGAAAGAAGGTATGTGTATGGCTGAAGTAGATATCCCTATAATTAAGATTGTTGCTATTTTATTCTCTGGTGGTCTATATGGAGGCTTTATAAGGTATTTTAGAAATGATAGAAATAAATTATTAGAAAGCATTGTGTATGGATTAGGGTCAGCATTGATGTTGCCTGTTTTTTTGTCAATCTTGTCAAGTGATTTGATGAAAACGGCGAAGTCTAACTATGAGGATATGTTTGTCCTTTTGGGGTTAGCAACTTTGGTGTCAACTTTCTCAGACAAATTTATTGACAGTATGTTTAAAAAAATCAATGAGATGATAAGGACTACAAATGAGAGGGTCGATGTGGCAGAGCAGGTTGCTATAGATACAAAAAATAAAATAGATCCAATAATAATAAAGTCATCAGAGACTCAAAAAAACGAAATCAATGAAAAAGTGAGGGAAGACTTAGATCTTAGCGATGACAGAGTGTCTTTGCTGAAGAAAATAAAAAATAGCAAATATACATATAGGTCTGTTTCGGGTTTGTCGTCAGAACTTGGCCTTTCAGAGGAAGAGACTTCGGTTTTATTGGAAGAACTGCTGTCTAAAGGGTTTGTTGGTAAGACTGGTGGCAATAAATGGTTTTTGACTAGTCAGGGTGCTTTTGTCGCAGAATTGGAGGGAGAAGGTGGTCGCTAATAGTTCCTCATGGGATAAAAAAGATGATGCGTGGAAGGTTGAGGCATCAGACATAAACGTAAAGCAGATAACAGATGAAGAGTTTTATAATTATTTTATAGTAAAAGATGAAGTTAAAGACTTTATTCAACTTGTCCAAAAGAAAATTATACAGGCGCCAAAAGGTTATGGTAAGACGCTTTTTTTAAGAAAAAAAGCAAGTAATTTTATAAAAAAACACCCGAATGAGACATTTCCTCGAGATGGTTTGTGTGAAGATGGAAAGGATCATTCAATTCCAATATTGGAAGATAACACATTTAAAAAGAACTATTATATCTCAGAAGAAGATTTAAAAAATAAATCAAGGGTTAGCGGTAAGATATCAAATATAAAAAATGCATGGATGGCTTCAATTATTCAAGCAGCATATGATTATGTTAACAATGTTGGAGGGAAAAGTGTAAATAAAACTATTGCTTCATTCAGAAATAATCTGTCATTAAGTGCAAAAGAATTAGAAAAAAAGTTGAATGACGGGACGCTGCAAGGCTTCGACCAAGAATGTTATATATTTATTGATAATATTGATAGAATGGTTGATTTTGGGTATGAAATATTTTTGAGTGATGATGAAAGGCACATTGAAGATATTGGCATTTTTCAATTTTGGGTGGCGATACAGGTTGCTTTTTGCTTGGCCATTAATGAGTTGCCCAAAAAACACATACATGTATATGGTGCGGTGAGGCATGAAGCATTAAGTCTTTTGGATGAAAGTTATTTCGAATATGCAGATTTAACAAAACTCCAGAGACTAATGACTTGTTTAGATTACAATAAGAATGACATTGAAAAAATATATTTTAACAATATTGCCTTGTCTATGGGATGTTCTCCAATATCAAAAAATGAACAAAGAGAGGCAATAGTTAAATATTATGGATTAAGAAAACCGGTGATATTCAATGGACTGATCAAGAAAAATGAAAAATTATTCGATTATCTATATCGACATACATTGTATAAACCGCGTGATATTGTTAATATTGGGTACAAAATAAGATATACATGCAAGAAACATATTGCGGATAGAGAAGAATTTATAAAAATGGTTGTCCATGAAAAATCACTTTATAAGTCAATTGTAGGTGATTATTTGACAGAGATAGGATCTCCTCTGCAGGGAAAAATAAATGTCCTTGCCAATTATAATAGCGACATAAAAAATATTTTAACTATAAACGATTTGAAAACAATTTGCAGGTGGATAAACAGAATAGGTAAAGATGAAGAGTGTGATGAATGTATTGATTGCGATAAATTTCACTATTTCTGTTACTTGTATAACGCCGGTCTGCTTGGGGTAGAAAAAGCTCAATCTAAGAAGGTGACACAAAAATTTCAATTGCCACACCAGCGTGATGAGATTTTAACGGGTGGATATAGATCTATTCATAGGCTTAGAAAAAAGGATTACTTTTTTTTACATCCGTTACTTTATGGAAGGGCAAAGTTTTCTGCAAATACAAAGATTTTAATAGGAGACGGTGATTTATTTTATAAAATTTATAAATACGGAATTAGGTCTGATGATGGTAGAAAATATAATGTTTCAATGTATTTATCAGAGAATTGGAAAATTAAATTCAAAGTAATTTTTGATAAAAATTTTTCGGTGTATGAAGAATTATTGAGAACTGCCAAGGATATTTTGGATAGCCAAGAAATTCGTAAATATTTACCAGAATCAGAAATAGAGAAAGTTTATGAAATGGCAAGTAAGTTAGAAATAAATAGATTTTCTACTCATATTGATATTTGACTGTTTGTAGAGTAGAGGGGAGGGGTTTCTCAATAAAGAAAATGTTTGATCTTTTCCCCCTTTTCGCCAATCTCCGTCATCGCATCAATACCGATCTGCAGGTGGCTGTCGGCCCAGCGTTGCGTCACTTGCTGGTCCGATTCCTCGGTTTTGACTCCCTCGGGAGTCAGGGGGACGTCTGAGACCAGCAACAGCGCGCCGCGGGCGATGACGTTGTAGTGGCCGACGATGAAGATGGTCGCGGTTTCCATGTCGATGCCGATGCTGGTGGTCTTCTTGAGTTTCTGCAGAAAGGCCTCGTCATGTTCCCAGATGCGGCGATTGGTCGAATAGACCACCCCGGTGCGGTAATCGTGGCCATGTTCGAGGATCTTCTCCGAAACGAACTTGTGCAGTTTAAAGGATGGCAACGCCGGGACTTCGGCCGGAAAGTAATCGTTGCTGGTTCCCTCGCCGCGAATTGCCGCATTCGGCAGAATGAAGTGGCCGATCTCGGTCGATTTTTTCAATCCGCCGCATTTGCCGAGAAACAGTGCCCCTTTGGGCTGGATGGCACTGAGCAGGTCCATAATGGTGGCGGCGTTCGCTGAACCGATGCCGAAGTTGATGATGGTCAGACCGTTGCTGTTGGTCGCCGACTGCATCGGCCTGTTTTCTCCCTGGATATCACAACCGAACTTCTCCGCAAACTTGACGACATAGTGTCGGAAGTTGGTGAGCAGGATGTAGTCACCGAAGCCGTCGAGCGGCATTCCGGTGTAACGCGGTAACCAGTTTTTGGTGATCTCATGACGATCGAGCATGGAACCTCTCCCTGAAAAGTCAAAATCTCTTTAAAAGGATAGGGGGCGGCGGCGATTTGGCAAGCCTTTGAAGGCGACGGGGTGCCAGCCCTTGATGCAATCAGGGGCGTTTTACCTTTATTCCTTTGTACGGAAGAGAACAGCATCCTTGCATGGGGGCAGGGGCGACCGGCCGGTCGCCCGTACTCGAAATATCATCTTTTCAGTGTCATGCTTTGTTTTAGAGCAGCACCATGGTCAGGGTCAGTGTCGCCAGGCTGGCCAGGGTCGAGACCAGGACCACGGAGGTGACGAAATCGGGAACGATATCGTTTTCCCTGGCGATGATCGCCACCAGGACGGCGGTCGGCATGCCGGCCTGGAGGACGCCGGCGGCAAAGTCGATCTGCCCCAGGCCGAAGGACAGGGCGATCAGGGCGGCGAGGGCCGGGGCCAGCAGCAGGCGGATGGCGGAGGCGGCAAACACGTCCGGCGACAATCTGACCCGCTTTTGCTCCAGCAGCTGCAGGCCGAGGGCGAACAGCATCACCGGAATCATGGCATCGGCCAGCAGGCCGATCATGCGCGACAAGACCAGCGGGACGGTCAGGTGGCTGTTGGCGACCGCCAGGCCCGGTATCGTCGCCCAGAGCGCCGGGGTTCTCAGCAGTCCTTTCAGGGCCCCCGATCCCCCGCCGCGCGCCCAGCCGGCGGCACTGACACAGACCACGAAGGCGACGATGGTGATGGCGACAAAGTAGATGGTCGCCGGGGCCAGCGCCGCTTCGCCCAGCCGGAAGCGGATCACCGCCAGTCCATAATTGCCGACATTGCCGAAGGACGCGATCATCACGAACGCAGCGATCATTTCCCGGGAACGTCCCAGCAGTCGGGCCAGTCCGCCGGCGACGAGCGCGGCGAGCAGGTGGGTGGTCGCGGCGACGCCGATCAGTTTCGCCGCGGCGGAGAGGGGGATGCCGGACTGGCTGAGAGCCTGGAAGATGAAGGCCGGGACGAAGACGTAGTAGGCGACCCGGGTCAGAGTCCGGGCCTGCAGGGCGAGGCGGTTTCCCAGCAGGTAGCCCAGGGCGATAATGCCGAAAACCGGCAGAATGACGTTGAGAAAAACAGTGAAGAGTTCTGACATGGGGGTTCCGTTGACGGGGTCGCTGCCTTTTTGAGGAGGCGGTGGTTGATTCAGGTTTCAGGATGGCTGGTACGACGATATCGTCACAGCGAAAATCAGAACTGAAAACAGGATCCCCTGTTATGCCCGGGTCGTTACAAACCTTTGGGTTCAGGTTTTGCGCACAATTACGCTGCCGGCCGAATAGCCGGCGCCGAAGGAGCAGATCACCCCGAGATCGCCTGCGGCAAGACCGTCATGGTGCAGGTGGAAGGCGATGATCGAGCCGGCCGAGCTGGTGTTGGCGTAGCGGTCGAGGATGACCGGGGCCTCTTCGGCACTGGCCTCGCGGCCGAGTACTTTCTTGCTGATCAGCAGGTTCATGTTGAGATTGGCCTGGTGCAGCCAGAGACGCCTGAGCTGGTCCGGGGCAATATCATTGGCCGCCAGGTGGTCACGGATCAGCCCGGCCACCATCGGAATCACTTCCTTGAAGACCTTGCGGCCCTGCTGGATGAAGAGTTTGTCGGGGCTGTTGATGGTTTCCGGCGTAGCCCGGTTGAGAAAACCGAAGTTGTTGCGGATGTTGTTGGAGAAAGAGGTTGTCAGCCGGGTTGAAAGGATTTCGAAGGCATTCTGCGCGGTGCAGGTTTCAGCCGCCTCAATCAGGATCGCGGTGCAGGCGTCGCCGAAGATGAAATGGCTGTCGCGGTCGCGGAAGTTGAGATGGCCGGTGCAGATCTCCGGATTGATGACCAGTACGGCGCGCGCCTGTCCCCGGGCGATGGCGTCGCAGGCGCTCTGGATGGCGAAGGTGGCCGAGGAGCAGGCCATGTTCATGTCGACGGCGAAACCTTCGATGCCCAGCTGGTGCTGGATTTCGATGGCGACGGCCGGGTAGGGGCGCTGCAGGTTGGAGCAGGCGACCATCACCGCGCCAACCTCTGCCGCATTTTTTCCGGCGGCCTGCAGTGCCTGGCGGGCCGCGGCGACGCCCATCTCGCATTGCAGCGACGGTTCCTCGTTGCTCCGCTCGGGCAGTCGCGGACACATGATTTCCGGATCGAGAATCCCGCTCTTGTTGACCACGTAACGGTTCTTGATTCCCGAGGCCTTTTCGATGAACTCGCAGCTCGATTCCGGCAGCGGCTCCATCTGTCCCTGCGCGATCTGTCCGGCGTGCTGCCGGTTGTGGATGGCAACGTAGCGGTTGTAGGCTGTGACCAGTTCCTGGTTGGAAATCGCCTCGGGCGGCGTGTAGAGCCCGGTACCGCTGATCATGAGAGGTTTCATGCCCTGTTTTTCTCCCCTGGTTTCGAATGAAGATCCGTTAGCCTAACTTATTCTGTAGTCGAGGTAAATATCTGAGCCGGTCGTTGTTTGGAACCGGTATTTCACAGAGTTCAGTCCTGAGCTCCCGATGCCGCCCACCCTTCCGTGGTTCCAGTCGGGTACACGTGATCTGGGGAACCTGCTAGACTGAATCCCATGAACAGAAACAGAAAGACTATGATCGGGATGCTGATTCCCCTCGTCGGCGGGCTGCTGTTTTTTGCCGCCGGCCGTCTGGAATCCGCCTCCCCTGCCGCGAAGGAGTCTGCCATGGCAACCAGCGAACATCCCCTCACTCACCCGGCCGGCCCGACTCGCTACGCGCTGTTCGGCGCTGGCTGATTCTGGGGCGTCGACTCCCGGTTCGGGAGTCTGCCCGGCGTGATCGGGACCACGGTCGGTTATGCCGGCGGCACCACCCCGCACCCCGAATACCGTGCCATGGGGGATCACACCGAAACCCTGCTGGTCGAATACGACCCGGCGCGGATCGGCTACGACGCGCTGCTGGAGGTCTTCTGGGGCCTGCACGATCCGATGTCCCAGCCCCATCTGCGCCAGTATCGCAACGTGGTTTTTTATCTCGACGCGGAGCAGCAGCGGCAGATCGAAGTCTCGGTGGAGCGGGTCCGGCAGCGGAGCGGGCGGCCGGTCAACACCGCTGTCGAGCCGGCCGGAGTCTTCACCGCGGCCGAGGATTACCACCAGAAATATTACCTGCGCGGCGCTGACAACCTGCTGCAGGGGCTGCGCGGCAATTACCCCGATGAGAAGAGCCTGATCGCCTCCACCGCCGCGGCCCGCATCAACGGTTTTCTCGGCTGTCATGGTGATCCCGAAACCCTGGCGGCCGATATCGCCGCGCTAGGGCTCCCGGAAGCGATGCAACTGGAGCTGCTGGAATACCTGACGCTCAGGTGCCGTAATTTTCGCGGCGTGCCCTGCGCCCTGCCGCGGCAGTGATCTTGACCCGCGGGGACAGTCCCTCTCTGCAAAAGGGACTGTCCCCTTCCCACACTCTTCACCCGGCCCAGCGCTGAAATCACTTTCTTCCCGCCGATAACTCTGGCACCATAGGCCCCATGTCCAAACCGATCATCCTCAGCTTTGATCTCACCCGCGATCTCTGGCGCCGGTTCTACGAAGCCCACTACGGCTGCGATACGTCCCTGAAGTGGCGTACCCTCTGGGGGGGCTGCTGCATTGTCATCGGCAGCATGGGGTTCGGTGGCTTTTACCACTCGCCGGTGATTGCCTCGCTGCTGCTTCTCACCGGTTTTTTCGGCGTGCTGTCGAAACAGTTGCTGGTCATCAAGTCCCTGCGCGGAGCCGGTGGTCATCCCTTCTTCGGCAGGGAGCTGGTCGTGGCGATCACGCCGGAGGAGATCGCGGTACGCAGCGGCAACGAGGGCTACCGCCAGCCCTGGGATAATTTTATCGGCTACCGCGTCCTTGATCCCGGCCTGCTTCTCTACCACGACCGCAGTTCCTTCTTCTTCATCCCCGCTTCCAGCATGTCGGCCGGCGACGCGAAGCAGGTTGTCGCGATTGTCGCCGCGGCCGGGGTGGAAAAGCTTTGAATCGGGACACTCCCCCTCACCACCGTCTCCTTTCATTATCGCCGGTGTAAATACCGGTGACACCCCTGGAGGGTCCTTTTCGGACCTGTTGAAACAGGTTTGTCCTGTAATAACAATAAGATATTCTCTTCATAACCGTTAGAACGCTGTTTGGCATTCTCCTTGCCTTCCTCTTTGAAGAATTGATTTTTGTTGCCTGATCAATGCGAAAGGGGAGAATCATGAAAATGACAGCGAACAGCTACGACAACCTGCCGGTGAACCTGCACGGGCCGAACATGCTCGATTACGAGGAGACGGTCGCGACCTACCAGTTCACCATTCCCGAGTACTTCAACTTCGGTTTCGATGTCCTTGACCGCTGGGCCAAAGATCGCACCAAGCTGGCGATGGTCTGGGCTGACCGGACCGGGGAGGAGATCCGCAAGTACAGCTTCTATGACCTGCAGTGCCTCTCCAATCGTTTCGCCAATGTCCTGCGTGACCTCGGCTTCAGGAAAGGGGATCGGCTGTTCGTGATGGTGCCGCGGCTGGTTGAATGGTACGCGGTCATGCTCGGCTGCTTCAAGCTCGGGGTCATTCCCCTGCCGGGTCCCAATATCCTCGTTCCCAAGGATATCGCCTACCGGATCAACCAGGCCGAGGCGGTCGGCGCCGTGGTCTGGCACGAGAACGCCGAAAAGCTGGAGGCGGCAAAAGGAGATTGCCCGAGCCTGAAACAGCTGGTCAGTCTCGGTGGGAAGCGTGACGGTTGGCATTCCTTCGAAGAACTGATGGCGCAGGCTTCACCGCGCCTGTCATGCGACGAGGTTGAGCCGACCCGCGCGGACGACGTGATGCTGATCTACTTCACCTCCGGTACCACCAGATTCCCGAAAATGGTACCCCACACCCAGGCCTCCTACGGCATCGGCCATATCATCACTGCCAAGTTCTGGCAGGATCTCAAGCCGACCGACCTGCACTGGACCCTCTCCGACACCGGCTGGGCCAAGGCCGCCTGGGGCAAAATGTTCGGCCAGTGGCAGATTGGCTGCGCAGTGATGGTCCACGACGCCGACGCCAAGTTCAACGCCAAAACCCACCTCAAGCTGATGGAGAGCTGCGGCGTCACCACTTTCTGCGCGCCGCCGACCGTCTACCGGATGCTGGTGCTGGAGGACCTGAGCCGCTATGATCTTACCGGTATCCGCCATTCTCTGGCTGCCGGCGAGCCGCTCAATCCGGAGATCATCAAGGTCTGGCAGGAGCACACCGGCACCACCATCTACGACGGTTTCGGCCAGACCGAATCGGTCAACCTGATCGCCAACTACCCCTGCATGGAGATCCGTCCCGGCTCGATGGGGAAACCGACCCCCGGCTTTGTGGTCGAGTTGATCGACGATGACGGTAACCCGGTGCCGCAGGGGGAGGAGGGCAATATCGCCGTCAAGGTCAAGCCGGAGCCGCCGGTCGGGCTGCTCGGGGAGTACTGGCGCAACGAGGAGGCGACCCGCGAGTCCTTCATCGGTGACTGGTACTACACCGGCGACAAGGCCACCAAGGATGAGGACGGTTACTTCTGGTTCGTCGGCCGCGCTGACGATGTGATCAACGCCTCCGGCTACCGTATCGGTCCCTTCGAGGTGGAGAGCGCCCTGCAGAGCCACCCGGCGGTGGCCGAAAGCGCCGTGGTCGGCGCGCCCGACCCGCTGCGCGGCACCATCGTCAAGGCTTTCATTATCCTGGCGCCCGGTTTCGAGCCGAGCGATGAACTGGTGACCGAGATCCAGGAGCACGTCAAGGTCGAGACCGCGCCCTACAAGTACCCGCGCGAAATCGAGTTCGTGAAAGAATTGCCGAAGACCATTTCCGGCAAGATCCGCCGCGTCGAGCTGCGGCAGCGGGAAGAGCAGAAGAAAGCGTAATGACAGCGGGAATCAATCGGGCCGTTCAGGTGTTCGTGTCAACCTGAACGGCCCGTTCCGTGACCAGCTTTTCCATCAACCCGTCATAGCGACCTGCCCATTCCGCCCAGTCGTAGCCGGCAACATGATCGTGCAGTTTTTCGGGCGGCGGAGTCGGGTCGGTCAGCATCGTCCGCAGTTTCTTCAGCAGCCCCTCGCCATCCTTGTAGAGGAAGCGGCCCCGCAGTTCTTCAGGCAGGTGTTCCGGATAGGCGAGGCGGTCGGGCAGCAGCGGCGTGCAGCCGCAGTAGATCGCCTGGACCACGCTGGCGCCGAAGAAGTCATGCCTTGAGGTGACCGGCAGCAGGTCCGCGCGCCACAGCCAGCGGGCGTAGTCGGCGAAGCTCTCGGCGTAGCCGAACTGGACGATCCGGCTGCCGAGCCGTTCCTTCGCCTCGGCAAAGACCGGTGGTGCCTGGCGGTAGGATTCGCCGAGGACCGCGACCTCGAACGCCAGTCCTTCATCCCGCAGCCGGTAGAGTGCCTGGAAAAAGTCTTCCGGGTTCTTGTCATACTCCCAGCGATGGTTCCAGAGAATCAGCGGCGGGCCATCCTTTTTCGTTCCCCGCGGCTGATGACGATCGAAACGCCGCAGGTCAAGTCCGAGCGGCAGGACAGAGCTTTTCGCTTCGAGCTGAGCGACACTCTGCAGTTCATTCTGATCGGGAAAACTCTTCAGGAAAGCAGGCAGTTCACGAAAGAAGTCATCCCGGTGGTAGCGGGAATTGAACAGCACCGCGTCGGCGGCCAGGGCGCTGCTGTAGTTGATGAAGGCGTAATGGGCGTCGCGCTGTTTTCCAGGGTCGGCGTCCGCCGGCGACCAGGGATAACTGAGCTGGTTTTCGTGGCAGTAGAGGGCGACCGGCAGCCCGGCGGTCTGGTCCCGGGTGAGAGCGAGGAAGGTTGTCAGGTCGAGCATGTCGCCGGCCAGCAGCAGGTCCGGCTGCAGCCCGCGTTCGTGAAAGCGGCGCGCCAGGGTCACCGCGCCACCGTGCATGCGCCACTTCCAGTGGCGACCGGGCAGGGTCAGCAGCTCGACCCGGTGGCGGCTGCGACGGGCGTATTCTTCGGCCCAGGCGGCATGAGAGCCGCTGTGAAAGGGTTCAATCAGGCAGATATTCATCACGCTTTCCGTTCATCGCCGGCCACGAGATTGGCCGTTTCACTCTTCAGGTCGAAGACCACCCGGACCCGGCCGTTGCGCAACTGCCTCAGGACCTGCTCGACCTTTTCTTCGAGGCTGCAGCCGTCCTGGTCCCAGTCGGCACCGTCGCGGCTGACAAACTCCTGAATCATCCGCCTGAGGGTGTCGGGATTGATCTGTTCCCAGGGGACCTCGATCCCCTCTTCGGTCGGGCACTTGTTGTTTTCCATCCTTACCTTTCTTCGGGCAGTTCCGGGTCAAGCCAGTGCGGCCCACCAGGCCAGCAGTACCAGTACCGCTGACGAGAGGCAGAGCAGGCGGTTGAGATGCGGACCGGGGCGTCCAAGGCGGTCAATGGCGAATTCCGCGCCCAGCCCGAGACCGAAGCCGCAGACAAAGCCGAACAGGTGAGCGCCGAGATCGGTATTTTCTCCGGAAGAGCCGAGCAGTGCCAGCAGGCCGAGGGCGGCGGCAACCGGCAGCGGCCAGCGGCGGCGCAGGTGGTGGCGGTAGCGGACCAGGCTGATGGCGGCCAGCAGGCCGACGGCACCGAAGACGGCGGTCGAGGCGCCGACGGCGCGGTGCGCGGGGTTTTGCAGCAGGGCGTTGACCAGGTTGCCGAGGGCGCCGGCCGCCAGCAGCAGGCTCCAGCCCAGCCCGGCGCCGAGATCACGGCAGAGACGAATAATGAAGACGCTGCCGATCAGCAGGTTGCCGAGCAGGTGCAGCCAGCCGGAGTGCAGGGTCAGGGAGGTGATCAGTCGCCACCATTCCCCGGTGAGAATCTTCCCCGCGTGCGCGTTGCCGAGCTCAATCCAGTCGACCGGGTGGTGTCCAGCCAGATTGACAGGGAGCAGGGTCAGGTCGAAGAAGACACCGACCGCCAGCAGCGTCAGCAGCGAACCGAGCAGGTGGTCACTTGGGGGCGGCAGGGGCGGCAGCGGCGGCGGCCAGTTGTGGTTCTCCTGCTCGTAGAGGCGCAGCTCGGCGCGGGCCCGGGCGAAGCTTTCGTCCGGGACCCACAGCAGCCAGCCGGGACCGCTGGGCTCGGCCTGGAAGAGAAACCCGCGAGCCTCCAGCACCAGCGACCAGCTGCGGAATTGCCGGCGGGAGAGCGGCAGCGGTTCTCCTGTTGCGGCCAGGTCGGGGCGGATCGGTTGCCATTCGGGCCGGTTGAAGGGTGGAGACTGCTGTTTTTCCATGGCCGACAGGATGCCAGATCGGGTTGGGGGCGTCACGTAAAAACCTTGGAAAGGTGCTAGTACCATGTAACCTATAAACTTTCGCATCTTGCTGGTTATTTTCCGCGTCAGCTGCGTTGCGCTTCACCGCTTC